>JAGQKQ010000359.1 GCA_020430005.1 Candidatus Omnitrophota bacterium | reverse complement strand
CTTCTTTTATCAACAGCGTTGCTATAATCCACAGGCTGATTAGATGCCACATCCAACAAAAGCAACAATTCTTCAGCAATCTCAAGTGTCGACAATTTCATTTTTTCCTCTAAAGCTTCTAAACATTCCGCCAGGGCAATTAAATTTCCACCGTAAAAACTCATAAACGCTACACTTTCTCCCCGCTCAAAGGCCATATCATAACCATCATTCCAGTCCGCGTTTTCTAAACGAATAATATTATGTTCCCCCACATTAAAAAACTGAACAAGATGTTGAACTAAAATATGCTCTAAAATGCTTCCTTTATAAACTTGCCCTTCTTTATCTTTCAACTGTTGACCATACTGCGGAGACCAGGCAATATCCTTTTCAAAATTGCGTGACAGCTGATGATCCTTAAAATAAACATTCTCCTCTAATAATAACTGAAAATCTCCGGTCTGATGAATATACAATAACACTGTCATTAACGGCCAAACACCATGATCCATCCATACCCGGGCAATCGCGTTGCGGTCAGCGACAAACTCCCCTGGGGCAGAACCGATAATTGTCGCGTTA
>JAGQKQ010000358.1 GCA_020430005.1 Candidatus Omnitrophota bacterium | reverse complement strand
AACATTAAAAAAATTAATTGAGCAGTAATAAACAAAATATAAGAAATTTTTGCATCATTGCGCATATAGATCACGGTAAGTCAACACTGGCTGACAGATTATTGGAGAAGACAGGCACTATTGAAAAGCGGAATATGATGAAGCAGGTTTTGGATGACATGGATCTTGAACAGGAACGCGGCATCACAATTAAGCTTCATGCAATACAGATGAAATATAAGGATAAATCTGGTGAAGATTATATATTTAATTTAATTGATACTCCCGGTCATGTGGATTTTTCTTATGAGGTTTCACGTTCACTTGCAGCATGCGAAGGCGCTCTGCTTGTAGTAGACGCCACTCAGGGCGTTGAAGCTCAGACAATCAGCAATCTGTATCTCGCTATAGACAACGGTCTTGAGATAATTCCTGTAATAAATAAGATCGATCTGCAGAATTCAATGGTGGATGAAGTAACGGCTCAGATTATTGAACTGATAGGATGTAAAAAAGAAGATATAATACTTGCCAGCGCTAAAGCTGATATTGGTACGGAAGACATTCTTGAAGCAATTGTAAAAAGAATT
>JAGQKQ010000357.1 GCA_020430005.1 Candidatus Omnitrophota bacterium | reverse complement strand
ATACTAGATCAACCGGACAACCAGTGACATAGGTGGACATACCTTCTAGTTGATCGTTTGGATGAGAGCCGCGGTATACTAAATCAAGTTTGGAGGACGGTTTGGTGCCATAATGGTGCCATCCGGACGGGCAGAATATAGCAAAATATGCCAATCGTTGACCGGGGGAGGGGTGTCAGTTATTATCCCGTTTGATGAGGTGTTGAGGCGGGTTATCGTCGATAAAAAACCCGAGCCGTCGTGAAACGTGCTCGGGTCTATATACGGGGTTGACGAGATTTGAACTCGCGACCTCCTGCGTGACAGGCAGGCGTTCTAACCAGGCTGAACTACAACCCCTTAATATCTTTTGGTAGTCCCTCGTGACTGTAAATCTATTCAGATATCACTCGGGATCATCCGCCAAACATTGTGGCGGATGGTGGGCGATACAGGGATCGAACCTATGACCTTCTGAATGTAAGTCAGATGCTCTACCAACTGAGCTAATCGCCCGGAAAAATTTTCAATAATATCTACCAATCCCGACGCTTCGGTCGGGACTCCGACTGAGCATGAAATGCGAACGTCGG
>JAGQKQ010000356.1 GCA_020430005.1 Candidatus Omnitrophota bacterium | reverse complement strand
CGTAAGCTTCGCGGGCTGGCGGCTCGGTGAATGTGCTGGCAGCGGGCGGCGTGAAGACGGCTTCTCGCACCACTGGCGGGCGACCATCGTGCAGCAGAGACATCGGCAGGTTGCCGACTTCGTTGTCACCGTACTTCAGTACGAGCTGTTGCGTGCCGGTGAATTGGCCGATAATGCAGGCTTCAACACCTTCCGAAGCACACAGGTCGCGGAATTCCTCCCACGTCTCCGGGCCCACGGCGAACACCATTCGCTCCTGAGCTTCGCTGATCCAGATTTCGGTGTAGGAGAGGCCGCTGTACTTGAGCGGAGCCCGGTCGAGCCAGACCTCGGCCCCGGTTTCCTCGCCCATTTCACCCACAGCACTGCTGAACCCTCCGGCCCCGCAGTCCGTCACGGCGTGGTACAGGTTGCGGTCACGTGCTTCCAGCAGCACATCCATCACCATCTTTTCGGTAATGGCGTTCCCGATTTGCACTGCTCCGCCGGAGAGGGTGTCGCTCTCTTCGGTCAGCTCGGCAGAAGAAAACGTCGCTCCGTGAATCCCATCGCGTCCAGTGCGTCCGCCAACAG
>JAGQKQ010000355.1 GCA_020430005.1 Candidatus Omnitrophota bacterium | reverse complement strand
TGACCAATAAACAAACTATGATTAAACCAATCTTCTCTCGAAATTGAAAGATTAACATCTTTAAAAAACAATTCGCCTTGCTGCAAGCCTCGCAATCCGGCAAGGGATTCCAACAAGGTGGTTTTACCAATGCCATTCGGACCACTCAATAATAAAGACTGTCCGGTTGTGAGTTCAAAAGACACAGGCTCAAACAAGGGAAAATTCCCCCGCTGACAACTGATATCCTGAGCTTTTATTACTGACATGGCATTATTGTCATTCCCGCGCAGGCGGGAATCTAAATCGATTTACAAAACAAAACCGCTATTTTTTCAAAGATACTGATAAAGAACAAGCAATAATCCCCTTAATTTCATAAATTGACAAACCACTCCTTTACAAAGTTAGAAAACTATATTAGTATCTAACTTGATTCCTGAAAAGGGTCTGAGAGTGCGAAAGCATAAGAATAGATTTGATTTGGCTGAAAAGCTAATTGGTACATTTTCTGTGTATCACCTCATAGTTTGTTCAAACTTGTTTGTACTCTCCTTAATTTTAAACTTATAATTTTTGGAGAAATAAAATGAAATATCATTACCAA
>JAGQKQ010000354.1 GCA_020430005.1 Candidatus Omnitrophota bacterium | reverse complement strand
GCATTAAAAAACCATTTGAGCTAGCTCCTCCGTCGACCTTTAAATCATTCAACTTTTTATTTAATTCTTTCTTCATAACATCAAAAACATCTTTGGTTTGATAAGCAATAGCTTCTAAAGAAGCGCGAATAATATGTTTTGCATTTGCTCCCCGCGTTAAACCGCTGATCACCCCCCTGGCTTTACTATCCCAATAAGGAGCTCCCAACCCAGAAAACGCCGGAACAAAATAAACCCCTTGTGTATCCGCAACATCTTTGATCAACAATTCAGTTTCCTTCGAAATCTTGATAACGCCTAATTCATCCCTTAACCATTGAACAACGGCTCCGGCAATAAAAACAGATCCTTCCAACGCATAAACAGGATTTCCTTTTTCATCGCTTGCCAGCGTCGTGAGCAATCCTTTTTTGGACAGCACCCTTTTTTGTCCTGTATTAAGAACCATAAAACATCCTGTTCCATAAGTATTTTTAATCGTGCCTGGCTGATGACATCCTTGACCATATAAAGCAGCCTGTTGATCTCCAAGAACAGACGATATCGCGACACCATCTAAAATTTTTAAATCACGATTTCGCGCATTTTTATTTGTA
>JAGQKQ010000353.1 GCA_020430005.1 Candidatus Omnitrophota bacterium | reverse complement strand
TAGCTTCGACAGCATCGATACTAAATGCCAAATTGATTACGACTGATAAAGATTTTAGGCATTTGGATCAAGAGTATATTGACCTATTAGAAATAGATTTAGATGAAATCAAGTCCAAAATAAAAAAAAGATAGCAAGGCAAGACTGCCGCGAACACAGCATAAAATGGTCATCCGCCCTATGCGGGCGCACGCCATTTATGCAAACCGTTGTAGCCAACCAAAAAGGACACAATCCAAAATCTGTAGTTTGGGTGGGTGACACAGCAATTGAAAACAATCTACACGATGGAATTAAAATTTGATATACGAGGAAATCTACGGCCCTATGAAAGAATAGAGGTGACCTTGGATGAATTCAAGGAAAATTTCGTCGGCCCGTTTGAAAAAACTTCATCCAGGCATGAAATATTCGAAAATTATATCCGATATGTTGAGGAATTCAAAAAGGAAATAACGCCAAAATTTAAACAATGGATAGACGGAAGCTTTGTAACGAATAAGGTTAACCCAAGAGATATTGATATAGTAAATATAGTTGATTATGAAATTGCCAAAGAGAACTATGACTTATTAAGAGAAAAATTCTTAAACAAGGAC
>JAGQKQ010000352.1 GCA_020430005.1 Candidatus Omnitrophota bacterium | reverse complement strand
GATATTTAATGAATATTCATCAGATATTGATTTGATTATTCATACTGCGGCACAGCCTTCGCACGATTGGGCGGCCAGGGAACCGTTCACGGATTTTGAGATCAATGCCAACGGCACACTGAATTTATTAGAGGGCGCGCGTCGATTTTGTCCGCAGGCCGTATTTATTTTCACCAGTACGAATAAAGTTTACGGCGACCTGCCGAATAATTTACCTCTTATTGAACAAGAGAGCCGTTGGGAAATCGAATCAACACATCCTTTCTATAAAGGCATTGATGAAACCATGAGTATTGATCAGTCGAAACATTCCTTGTTTGGAGCGTCCAAGGCTGCGGCAGATATTCTCGTGCAAGAATATGGACGGTATTTTGGCATGAAGACTGTTTGTTTTCGCGGAGGGTGTCTGACTGGCCCTAAGCATTCCGGCGCCATGCTGCATGGTTTTCTTTCCTATTTAATGAAGTGCGCGCTTTCGGGAGATCTTTACACGGTATTTGGGTATAAAGGAAAACAGGTGCGCGATAACATTCATAGTTTTGACTTGGTGAATGCCTTTGATCAGTTTTATCAAGATCCCCGGATAGGTGAAGTTTATAAC
>JAGQKQ010000351.1 GCA_020430005.1 Candidatus Omnitrophota bacterium | reverse complement strand
AGTCACCCTACGAGGTCTGGCGCGACAAGACGGGCAAGACCACGCCAGAAGAAAAGCACGCCGTTGCTGAACTCGAACAAGTGCAACTGGGCACCCTGCTTGAGCCCAAGATTGCAGAAATGTACACCATCAGAACCGGCCGCAAGGTGGCCCGGGTCAACCAGCCAATCGTTAATGCCAAATTCCCGAGCTTCATGCGCGGCAACATCGACCGGCGTGTTGTCGGTCAGCAGTCATTGCTCGAGTGCAAGAACGTCGGCTACCACATGGCGCAAAAGGCATTTGGCGAAGCCGGTACCGACGAGGTGCCTGAATACCAACTGATCCAGGTCATGTACTACCTGATGCTGAAAGAATACCCCGAGGGCGAACTTGCCGCGCTGCTTGGCGGCAACACTTTCCGCATATTCAACATCTTGTTTGACGCCGAACTAGGCGAACTGATGCGTCAAGCTGGCGAATACTTCTGGACCGAGAATGTCCTCAAGGACATTCCACCGCCCGCATCTACTTATGACGACCTGAACAGTCTCTACGCGAAATCCCGCCCGGGCCTGCCGGTGATTGCAACCGATGAAATCAAGATAGCCGCACTCGAGGCCGCGCGCCTGCG
>JAGQKQ010000350.1 GCA_020430005.1 Candidatus Omnitrophota bacterium | reverse complement strand
CAGGTGATGACCGAGGCGGGTATTAACTGGAGTGACTTGGATGTCTTGAGTGACGCGGGTATTAACTGGAGCGGCATTCAGGATATGTCAACGGCCGGTATCAATTGGAGTGATATTGATGTGTTAAGTGACGCGGGCATTAACTGGAGCGATCTTCAGGTGATGAGCGAAGCGGGCATCAATTGGGGTGATTTGGATGTGTTAAGTGATGCGGGTATCAACTGGGATGATTTACGCTCTATGACTGAGGCCGGCATTAACTGGAGTGACTTAGATGTGTTAAGTGATGCCGGCATTAACTGGAACGATCTTCAGGTGATGACGGAAGCCGGTATTAACTGGGGTGATATTGATGTGTTAAGTGATGCGGGTATTAACTGGGATGACTTACGTTCCATGACGGCAGCCGGCATTAACTGGAGTGATCTGGATGTGTTAAGTGATGCCGGTATTAACTGGAACGATCTTCAAGTGATGACGGAAGCAGGTATTAACTGGAGCGATCTGGATGTCTTAAGTGATTCCGGTATCAATTGGGATAATATTGGAGACCTTTCCGCAGCAGGTATTAATTGGAGTGACATTGATGTGTTAAGTGATGCCGGTATTAACTG
>JAGQKQ010000034.1 GCA_020430005.1 Candidatus Omnitrophota bacterium | reverse complement strand
TCCCTTTAACGATAACCGATTCGAGTTACGCCGACGAATACCGTTTTCCGACGTAACAATACAGCAATTATACCCCATAATAAGGGAAAAGCAAATTTTTGTGAAAGAGTTAAGTCATTACAATAAATCATGTTATACTTGATATGTCCAGAAAGGAGTCAGACATATGACGGAACAAGAGCGGCCATCATTTATTGCCCAGGAAATCAATAATCTGATTATTGTCCGCATGGGAGGGGTAATTAATGCCGAAACCTTTCCGGAATCGCAGTTTCTTATCGACGAGCTCATCGAAAAGCATGAAATTTATAAGCGCCAGAATCTTCGTATCCTTGTGGATTACCAGAATGTTACGGATGTCGACACCTCCACGGTGGCCAATATTCTGGAACGGATCAATGAGCATGAAAAGCATAACCATATTATCGCCTTTGTGAATGTGCCCGAGGAATTGAAAAGCCTGGTGGAGATTTATAAATTAGAGAAGGAAGTTCTGATTTTTGAGTCGGAGGAGGAGGCCGTCAAAGCCCTGACGCAAAACTCCCAATAATCGCCGGATTTTTAAGGAAATTTTTGGTATCTTCCTTTGCTGTATATTCTTATTATTATGTAGTATACTTGTAATATAAGCTAATCGATATTCCACAGGAATCTTAACGGTATGAAGAACTCTTTACGAATAATCTGGTTGATCGTTATCGGCTGTTTTATGATTATTGTTCCGCATTTTGCGGACGCGAAGAGTATTGTTTTAGATTCCTTTTACCCCTCACCGTATGGCGCTTATGAAAAACTTCGCCTACAGCCCATTGATCCTACATCGTTAACTTGCGATGCCACCCAAGTCGGGATGGTCTTGATGAACAGCATTGATGGAACTGTACAATTCTGTGCCGATTTAGGCGGTGGTACGTATGACTGGAAAACCGTCAGTGGTGTCTGGAGCCAGCATCATGGTCACGATAAACCGTTCCCTTTAAATCAGGAGCATGCTGTTTTTGTGGAAGAGACCAACCTGCGTGTTGGTGTTAACACAGAAACGCCTAGTGAAACATTTGAAGTTAATGGAACTATATTGACAGGACGTTTACAATCTTCAGGATTAATTACGGGATCCTCACCTCCTTACCACCACAGTCATATTCTTGTATCTTTTGAACGTCATAGACATCCATTTTATAAAGCTACTAAAACATTTTTTAGATTTCTTACATGGCACGCGTATGCTGGTGGGACGCTTTATGATGGAACATTTGAGGATCTTCAACTAGATGGTAACCCGATCCTGTTAAACTCAAGAGACCTAACAACAGTAGAACATTCCAGTTCCCCAAGCAATAACCGTAATGTTGGTATAGGAATTTATGATGGTGGCACGAGAAGTATGCTGCATGTCCGGGAAAATATAGAAGCCAAAGAATTCCGTGCCATCGATAGAGGTACGAATTGGTATGCGTATATGACGTCTGAGAATATGGCCGCCACTGGTGATTATGCAGAATTTGGTGGTAGGATTGCCCCGGGCTCATATGTGAATACGAACTTTGAGGGACAGGATATTTCCATCTATCAACCCTATCCATCTGTTATAACTCCCTTTGTCGGAATAGGTGTTACCGGTCCGCATGCAGATGGTACCGTTAAATTGATGATGTCACAAGATACTCGAGCAGAGAATTTGATTATGCGCAAGGCCGGATCATCACGAAAAATTGATATTTCTTCTGCTACCACCGGTCTGAAAATTGACGCGGTTGATACATTTGGCACATTCGAGACTTTAAGACTTTTGGGGCAGAGACTTCTTCTTCAAACAGTTTCTTCAGGAAATGTGGGAATGGGAGTTTCAAACCCTGCCTGTAAGCTGAGTATTAATGGTGATATGTTTTCAAACGGTAGTAATACTTATTCATCAGATCTGAATCTTAAGAAAGATATTCAGATTATCGATAATCCTTTACATTTTTTTAAACAGATCAGAGGAGTTTATTATCATTGGAATACGGATAAGGAAAATGATCCATTCAGTATTGGTGTGGTTGCCCAGGATGTAGAGAAGGTTTATCCCGAAATCATTAAACAAGACGCGGAAGGATATAAATCTGTTGACTATGGAAAACTTGTCGCCCCTCTCGTGGAAGCAGTTAAAGAATTAAAAAAGGAAAGTGATGAGATTGAAGAACGGATTCAACGATTGGAGAGCCGGAATTAACGGATTTTAGCCATGAAAAGAAAAGTAATGACAATTTTACAATTTACGTTGCTTATGGCGTTATGGCAGCCGGCGATTGTGTCTGCACAATCCGTTAACTTTTCAACGGTGATTCCCTCCCCCATTGGATCTTATGACCGGTTACGTTTGGTTCCGCAATCCGGACCTCCATCGTTATCCTGTGTTTATGGTGAAGTTTATTATGACAGTACTCAACAGGCTTTGCAGATTTGTAATTCTTCCGGGGTATGGGAATCCGTTGGATCGGTCTGGGAACGAACCGTGGACGTCGGCAACTCCATTGAATACGTCCGGTTGATGAAAGATCAGGATTCGGCAGTGGGCGGTGGCGGTAATCTAATGGGATGGAATGCTATTGTGAACCGTTTTGTTGACCAGGCTTATGAAGACGCGGGGCCTAATTTTGGAGGCATTGCTCCCCAGTTGGATGTTTTTTCCGCCATTGGCAGTCGGGGTGTTATTTTGACCAAAGAAGGAAAAGTCTCGTGGCTGGATACGGATGATGAGCATGGGCATATTCGTATGAATAGTTTTAACAATCAAGTGCTTGTCGATGCCAAAAAGACTTCGACAAATCAATTCTTGCCGATATCTTTGGAAGGACGAAATATATTATTACAGACAAGAGATGATCCGGCCGAAATTTCGATTGATGCGGGTCTACCGACGGCTAATCGTAATGTAGGGGTTGGACTGACTAACCCACAACAAATGTTGGATGTGCGGGAAGCAATGCAAGGGCATAGAATTCATGCCCGTAACTATACGTTTAATGGATATCTTTTTATGGAACCGGGAAACAATACAACGGACCCCATTGTCATGGGAGGATTTGATCAATCTGTTTCACCGAATCAAATCATGAAAATGAAGCTGGATGGAAGTCCGCTAACTTTTCAGGTCAATTCCGGGGGAAATGTTGGCATTGGGACAACCAATCCGGCGACTAAATTGGACTTGGCCGGTAAGGCGGTGATTCGTGCTTTAAGAGTGGATAATCCTACTTTCAATCAATATCTTAGCGTTGGTGAGTCCGGAGGATTTGTTAATATTTATTCTAGAAATCCGATTACGGCGGCTTATACGCGGTTAGATATTGATTCCTCGAATTTGGGACTCCAGTTGGCCGATTTTAATGGTCCGGGACTTATTGGAAATGTGGGGATCGGATTTAGCGCGCCAACACAGGCCCTGGCTGTGAATGGAGATATTTGTCATACAGGTAATGTGGTTCCACCTGAGACACTATCTGACCGCAAACTGAAAACAAATATTCAGCCCCTTGAGAAAAGTCTCGAAAAAATTGTATCGTTAAAAGGGGTTTATTTTCAATGGAAAGACTCCAAAGAGGAAGATGAAAGAGAGTTGGGCTTAATTGCCCAGGATGTGGAAAAGGTTTTTCCTGAGGTTGTCTTCCCGGGACAGGATGGTTATAAAGCAATATCATATGACAAGATGGTTGCGCCGTTAATCGATGCGGTTAATACGCTAAAGAAAAAGAATGATGAGTTAAAAGAACATATCCGGATATTGGAAGAGCGAAAAGAACTGAGGGCGACAGAATAATGTGTAAAAAAATATTTTTATGGCTACTGCTGGTTGGTATGTTGGGGACATTCCCCTTGACGGATATGGTGTCGGCCGATCAACAAGTTAACACATACCATCCTTCGCCTTTTGGTATTTACAATCGTGTGCGCTTGGGGCCGCGAGAAGATCCGTTAGCGTCTATGCCTCCAAGCCCGCCGCCTGTCTGTACCGAAGGGATGGTGTATTATGATGAGACCCTTCAGGACTTACAAATTTGTATTGCCTCCACCTGGACGAATATCGGTGCCGTTTGGAAGAAATCAACTGTTGGAGGTAATCCGGTTGTCTCGGTGATGGCAGATGATCTTAGCAATACATTGCGGGTGGGAATCAATACGGTTAATCCACCGAAGGAAACTTTAGAAGTGCGTGGAGCCTGGTGGGATAGTAGCAATTATGATGCCTATGAGGGAAACGTTAAAGCGGAAACGATGAAGATTGGAACAGATACTCAGCATTTTCGCATGCAGGTAACAAACAGGCCTGGCTTTATTACGGGAACTGTTTCCGCGAATAATCAATCTTCGAATGTGTTTTTACCTCTCCGTATAGACGGTGAAGAGATTTTATTTAACATAGATCCTTTTGGATCTCCACCAGCCGTTCCGACAAATTCAAGAATCGTCGGAATTGGAGTTAGCGCTCCCAGAAATCAGCTCCATGTGAGGGAAATTGCGCAGGCGAATGAGATCCGGGCAGAAATGCGTCCTACAGTGAGTGGTTCCACAGTGACTTACCATACCATATATGGTTATATGCGGGGTGCTAATCCGGTGGAATTTGGCGCTTGGAATGGTGATTCGTCTGTTTACCATCCGTTAGACATACAAGCACAAAGTGAAGTCTTAATGCAAACGAACGCGGTTGGGGGTAGGGTTGGTATTGGAACGTCTGATCCTGATGACCAATTGCATGTCGCGGGGACCTTCCGCGGGGAGCAATTTGTTTTTGGGGATTTAAATTTTGGAACATTTATTGAATTCAAAGAAGAAGCAAATCCGTCACCAAATTTTCTCGCGATGGTATCCTGGAATATAGGGGCCTCATTCTTTCAACCAATACGGATTGATGCGAATCCATTAGTATTGCAATATAATTCAAATGGCCCAATCAGTCTTGGGAGAAACGCAGGTGGTAGTGGTAACCGGCTTGAAGTACAAGGTAATACTTTTGCCCAAGGTATTTTTAATCCATCAGATGAGCGTCTGAAAAAAGATATCAAGCCTATCGATTCTCCCTTGGAAAAGCTTTCGCTTATTCAGCCGGTGAGCTATCAATGGAAAGATCCTTCTAAAGAACAAAAGAAACAGATTGGTGTTGTTGCTCAGGATGTGGAAAAAGTATTTCCTGAGGTTGTCAAGACTGATAATGAAGGCATGAAATCTGTTTCATATGCTTCTCTAGTTGCGCCATTGATTGAAGCGGTTAAAGAATTGCAACAAGAGCATGAAGAACTAAAGGCCCGCCTCGCCGAACTGGAAGCCGATGTTGTGGCGAATGATGTCGTTTCTGATTCCTCTGCAGAACCCACCCAGTAAATCTTCCTCTGACTTTTTTCCTTACATTTTCTTGGAATTTATTTGAAAAGACGTTTTCTTTATAGTAATGTTAAAGAGTTTGATTAGCTCAACGGATTTTTTCAAAGAAAAGGTCTTTATGAAAAGTGTTTTAGTGGTTGATGATGATCCCGATTTAAGACTTCTTGTGCAAAATCGTCTGGAAAAGAATAGTTACGTTGTCCGTACCGCGTGCGACGGTATTGATGCTTTACGCAAAATTAAATCCCATCGTCCTGATTTAATCGTTCTTGACGCGCTTATGCCTAACATGGATGGTTATACCTTTATTCAGGAAATTAAATATCAGGAGCCCTTCAAAGATATCCCCGTCATGATTTTTACCGGAAAGGCCGATTTAAAACGTATTTTTGAAATGGAAGGGATTCGGCATTTCGTGGACAAGCCGTTTAACTCCGAAGAATTTATGAAGAAAGTCCGGACCATCCTGGACGATTCTTTATCGGCCGGGACAGCCTGATTCATTGGCGGATCAAAAAAATTGTATGAAAAAACGAATTCTTTTGATTTTGGGATGCGCTTTCTGTTTTTTTCCGAATAGAGTGTTATTCGCTGATGTTGACATCCAAAATAAACCCACCCATTATATTTTTCTTATCCATGGTATAGGCGGCACCAGAAAACATTTCGGACATATGGAAGAGGCTTTGACACGGGCTCTCAACAAGCATGATCCGACGACAACCTATCTTGTGAAGTCCATTGAATACGATACCGGTAATGATGAGAAGATGCCGTATGATTTTGCCCGCGACATTAATCAGGAAATCGAAAGTGTTATTTCTTTAGGAAATTTGAAAACCAGAGATGAGTTCTCCCTTATTATGCATTCACAGGGAGGGCTGGTCGGATCAATCTGGATTTTTCAATCACTTCAATCCACTCCCGGATTTGCCTCGCCGGAATTGATCAAACATTTAGACGCCTTTATTACACTGGGCACCCCTTTTTGGGGCGCAAAGGTTGCCCGCTGGGGGAGTGAGGTCAAGGATATTACACATCAATGGAAGCTGGATTTGAAAGTGCCTTTTGGAAAACAGGAGCTGGAACAAATGACCTTCGGCAGTGACATGATCTTTGATTTTCGTATATCCATGATTGATCCCGAATATGAAAAGTATATCGATTATTTAAAACACCATGTGCGGTTTTTAAATATTGTCGGTGTGGCGGATGTGTTAAATCCTCTGGGAGTTTTTGTTTCCGGGACTCAGCAGTACGAGGATGACGGAGCGGTGCCGATATCAAGCGGCCGGTTTAACTTTCTGTACACCCAGTCGATCAAGAACTCTTATGAAGAGGGCGATGTTGTAACATTGAAAAATATGCGAAGCGTTGAAATGGCACCGCATTTGGTTGTGAAGGGTGTGCATAAGTCGCCGTTTCCTCAAATCAAGCATCTGGGCGATTTGCCGCAAACACCCTCGGACTGTCTTCATAATGAAGATTGTGATGATCCGACATTTCCCCATATCTGGCGGCATATTTTAAGGGAAAAACTTAAAAAAGATAATGTTCCGGAAAACTTCAGAAGTTTTTTGCTAGATGTTAATGTCCGTTTACCGGAGACGGAAAGTGATCAATGTCGTGACATTAATATAGAAATCCGGCAGCTCAACGGTGATCTTCTGGAAGACGCTAAGATTAAGTTGTCAAAATTTTATGAGTTTTATTCCGAAGGGATGTATGCCTCGCAAAAATACCCGGGACATTGCCGTTTTTATTTTACCGGCAGTATAGAAAGCCCCGGACGCAACCGGAAGGAGGCGCTTTTGCTTAAGTTTTCGGCACCGGGATTTAAATCGCGGGATGTTCAGGTTCAGCTTCGGGGAAGCTATTCGTCATTTGTCGATATTAACCTAGAAACAAATGAATAAAGACCAGTGGCGCCTGTCAACGGCTGCTTAGGCATAATTTTAATTTCCACATTTTTTATTGTCACCTTACCGCAATCTTGTATACTAAATAAAGAGAATAAGTTAGAAACATTTTAGGCCTTTTCAGTGAGGGATTTCTATGCGTAATCCATGGCGGGCGGTTGCCCATATGTCACGGCAGCAGCTACAGGATTTACAGAATAAAAAACTGCATCATTTTGTTAATACCTATCTTTATCCATTTAGTCCGCATTACCGTAAAGTTTTTGATGATAATAATATTGACCCCCGCACAATCAGAACGATTGATGATTTAAGACGTATTCCTTTTACATCTAAACGTAATTTTATCGAGCAGGGAACCTTCAAAGAGTTTGTCCAAGCACCGGATGAGGCAAAAATTAAAAGTTTCTGGCCGAAGTCAAAGTTGTTATGTCTGGCTAAGGATAAAATATTTAAAGGGCCGGATTATGTTAAGGAAAAACTTTCCGAAGAATTTAAGCCCGTCTTAATGACGTTTACTACCGGAACAACCAGCACGCCTATTCCATTTTTATACAGTAATTATGATATTCAGAATTTGCATCTGTCTGGTGCGCGCATGGTGCATCTATTTGAAGTAGGCGAATCTGAGATTTTGCTGAATATTTTTCCATATGCGCCGCATTTGGCTTTTTGGCAGGTTGTTTTTGGCGGTTTTTCTTCACATCGTTTGGCGCTCAGCACAGGAGGGGGAAAAACCTTGGGAACGGAAGGAAATCTGCGGGCCATTGAAAAAATGAAACCGACCGTGGTTCTGGGCGTCCCCAGTTATGTTTATCATTTATTCCGGGAAGCCAAGGAACAGGGATGTCAGTTGAGTTATATTAAAAAAGTTGTCTTAGGGGCCTCCAGAGTAACAACAGGATTTAAAATAAAGTTGGCCGAGCTTTTGCAGTCTATGGGAGCGGATCATGTGTCTGTTTTTGGAACGTATGGTTTTACGGAATCACGCTGCGCGTGGGCAGAATGCCCGACAGAGTTGGAGCAATCCAGCGGATATTTTTTGTACCCTGATAAAGAAATTTTTGAAATTGTCGATCCGGAAACAGGGGAGCCTAAAGGAGAAGGTGAGGACGGTGAAATTGTTTACACGTCTATCGATTCACGGGCCAGCAGTGTTCTGCGTTACCGCACGGGAGATTTTGTGAAAGGCGGTATTGTGTATAGCGAATGTCCTTACACCAAAATGTGTGTGCCGCGTTTATCCAGCGATATTACCCGTCTTTCAGATGTCAAGGATCTGCAGTTATCTAAAATCAAGGGTGCACTGGTGAATCTAAACCATTTTAGTTCTATTCTATCGAATATGCCGATTATTGATGAGTGGCAGTTGGAGATTCGTAAAAAGAATGATGATCCTTATGAAGTGGATGAAATGGTGTTGTATCTATGTGTGCAGAAGTCATGTAATCAGGATGAATTGAAAGACAAAATCAAAAAACAAATGCAATCGATGACAGAGGTTTGTCCAAATACCATTGAGTTTATCGATATGAAAGAGATGGTTAAGCGTTTGGGGTTAGAAACGGAGAATAAAGAAAAACGGATTTTAGATAAAAGACCGAAGAGCTAGTGGTCTGTGTTCCGTGATCTGTAATTAGACCACAGAGCACAGAAAACAGATCACATTAAAAAAGGAAATCAAAAATGGAACGAATCGCGGTTGTTGATGGAATACGAACACCATTTTGTAAAATGGGAACGGATTTTAATGATCTTAGCGCGCAGGAATTAGGACGTATCGCTGTCCGGGAATTGATTGAACGCACAGGGGTAGATCCGAACGCGCTCGACGAGGTTATTATCGGGAATGTATGCCAGCCTCCGGATGCGGCCAACATCGCGCGTGTCATTGCTCTTTTGGCCGGTGTTCCCAAACAAGTGCCGGCGTTTACCGTTCATCGCAATTGTGCCTCCGGGATTGAGGCCGCTGTTCAGGCCGAGATAAAAATTAAGGCGGGAGAGGGAACGTGTTATATCGTTGGCGGAACAGAATCGATGAGTAATGTGCCGTTCTTCTTTCGGAAAGAATATCAGGAATTGTTAACGGCATTGTCCCGGTCGAAAACATTTGGTGATAAGTTTAAGGTCATGACTCAATTTCGTTTAAGAATGCTGTCGCCAATTATTGGTTTACAAATGGGATTAACTGATCCGGTGTGTGGATTGAACATGGGACAAACAGCGGAAGTGCTGGCCAAAGAATTCGGGATCACGCGTCAGGAGCAGGATGAGTTTTCTCTTGTCAGTCATCAGCGAGCCATAGCCGGCCGGGAAGTTCTTCGGGAAGAAATTGTGCCGGTGACGCCGGGGCCGAAATATAAAAAGACAACGGAAGATGATAATGGCCCGCGGGAAAATCAAACGATGGAAGCGTTGGCAAAGTTAAGGCCTTATTTTGACCGTCATTCCGGAACTGTGACCGCCGGGAACGCCAGCCAGATTACCGACGGAGCGGTCGCTTTATTAATCTGCACTGAATCCCGCGCGAAGGAATTAGGGTTGCAGCCGTTAGGTTACATGCGGGCATCTGCTTTTGCCGGAGTTGAGCCCGATCGTATGGGGATCGGTCCGGCTCATGCTATTCCGAAGGTCTTAAAAAAGGCGAATATGAAATTAAGTGACATGCAAGCGGTAGAAATTAATGAAGCCTTTGCCGCGCAGGTATTGGCTTGTGTTAAAGCACTGGCTGATGATAAATTTGCCCAAAAGTTTGGTTATGAAGGATACACCGGACACATTGATCCGGATATTCTCAACGTGAACGGCGGCGCGATTGCGTTGGGGCATCCTGTTGGATCGACAGGGGCACGGCTTATTCTAACAATGCTTAAACATTTAAAACGCAATAACCTCAACACTGGTTTGGTTTCTTTGTGTATCGGCGGAGGACAAGGGGCCGCGGTTATTTTGGAAAGGGCGTGATTATGGCGGTTTCATTAGAAAAAAATAATAATATCGCGACGGTTATTTTTGATCATCCGGAAGCCAAGGTGAATGTTTTAGGCGGAGAAGTTTTACTGGCTTTGAGTGATATCATTGATCAGGTCGCCGGCGACGCGTCCTTAAAAGCCGTTTTGTTTATCAGTCGTAAGAAAGATGTTTTTATCGCGGGGGCTGATATTAAGGAAATTCAAAATATCGCAGATCCTGAAGAGGGTGCGGAAAAAGCCAAGGTTGGACAGGATGTGTTCAATAAAATTGAAGACCTGAAAATTCCGACGATCGCGGTGATTGATGGCGTTGCGCTTGGCGGTGGTTGTGAATTGATTCTGGCGTGTCAGTATCGTATGGCCACGTTTAATCCAAAAGTTCGTATTGGATTGCCTGAGGTGAATCTCGGAATTATGCCGGGCTTTGGCGGGACATACCGCATGCCGCGGCTGATTGGTTTGCCGGAGGCGCTTAAGCTGATCTTGTCGGGAAAACCGGTGGATAGCATGAAAGCGTTAAAAATTGGTCTTGTTGATCGTTTGGTTCCGCACGCCGGGTTGCCAAGTTCTATCGAAGAATTCTGCACGGATGTCTTGAATGGAAAAATTAATTCCAATAAATATAACCGCCGGCGAAAGAAAAAAGGCGTGATGGGATTTTTGGAAAGTAACCGGCTTGGACATAACGTTGTTTTTAAAGAATCCCGAAAAAATGTCTTAAAGCTATCAAAGGGTTTTTATCCGGCGCCCCTCAAAGCCATTGATGCGATCAAGAAAAATCTTTATACGGACCGTACTAAGGGAATGGAAATTGAGCGCAAGGCGTTTGGATTTTTGTCGATCACGGAGATTTCCAAAAACTTAATTCATCTATTTTATGTCTCAGAAAAGTACCGTAAACTTTCATTAGAAGATCGGAATATTCCGATTAAAGAAATCCGCAAATGCGGTGTGCTGGGCGCCGGTATTATGGGCGGCGGCATTGCGCAATTATTAAGTTCACATGACATTTGGGTGCGATTGAAGGATATTAACCATGACGCGGTAGCCAAAGGATATCAGGCGGCCGCCAAAGTCTATGGTCAGGCGGTGCAAAAGCGGCGTTTAACAAAAGCCCAGGCAGCCAGCAAGATGGCAAAGATTACCGGCGCGCTGGATTACAGCGGTTTCAATAATGCGGATTTGATTATCGAGGCTGTCGTCGAGAAAATGGAAGTTAAAAAGAAAGTTTTCAAAGAATTAAGTGACATCGCAGCGCCGGATGCAATTTTGGCAACAAATACATCGGCTTTGTCAATCGAGGAGATGGCGAAGGATGTTAAGGATCCATCCCGGGTTGTCGGGTTCCACTTTTTTAATCCGGTACATCGCATGCCTTTGGTGGAAGTCATTACCACACCGCAAACATCTCAAGAAACAATCGCCACCGCTTTACATTTAGCCAAAAGTTTACGTAAAACTCCGATTCTTGTTAAAGATTCTTGTGGATTCTTGGTGAACAGAATTTTATTAGGCTATATTAATGAAGCCGGTCGTCTTTTAGAAGAAACGGGTGAGTTGGAAGAGATTGATAAAATTATGGTGGATTTCGGTATGCCGATGGGACCGTTTACTTTATCTGATGAAGTGGGTCTGGATGTCGGAATCAAGGTTATGCATATTCTGAATGACGCGTTTGGCCGGCACTTTCAACCGACAGAAATTTTTGAAAAAGTTTATGAAAAGGGGCTGCTGGGCCGTAAATCCGGAAAAGGGTTTTATATTCACAGCAAACGAAGAGAAGTGAACAGTGAAGTTCTGAATTTGGTTAAAGTGCGAAAGCCGGTTAGCGCGCAAGACTGCTGTGACCGTCTTATTTTACCAATGATTAACGAGGCGGCGTTGTGTCTGGAAGAAGGAATCGTGGATGAGGCCGCTGCTGTGGATGTCGGTATGATTTTCGGGACAGGGTTCCCGCCGTTCAGAGGTGGTCTACTAAAATACGCGGACCATGTGGGCATTCCGGTGGTGATTGACACATTAAATGAATTGTGTGAAAAGTATAAAACCGACCGCTTTAAACCCTGCCCGTATCTTCTGAAACTTCAGGAGCAGAAAAAAGGATTTTTTGATTAATTGGTCAAAGAATGGTACCATTCTTTGACGTGACCCAGAACCC
>JAGQKQ010000349.1 GCA_020430005.1 Candidatus Omnitrophota bacterium | reverse complement strand
CTAAATACTTTAACCTGTGGATTTAAGCCGCAAATTACCCGGGGATATGCTCCGCTGGCTGTTGTAGCGGATGTGGCAATAACACCTATGCGTCCGCTCCGTGTTGTATTTACCGCCTTCCTTGCCCCAGGACCAATAACGCCGACGCAGGGCACACTGAAAGATGCCCTTAATTTTTTCAATGCGTAACTGGCTGAAGAATTACAAGCAACAACAACAATCTTCACATTATGTTTTAAAAGAATCTGTGTATTCTCAATAGAAAACCTTATAATTGCTTCTTTTGATTTTGTTCCATAAGGAACGCGCGCTGTATCGCCAAAATAAACAATTTTCTCAAAAGGTAAATGCCGTTTTAATTCTTTGACAACCGTTAATCCCCCAAGACCAGAATCGAAAACACCGATAGCGCTTCGGGCGGTAAACTTACATTCCATGAATATGCTCCACAATACTATTGGCCAAACCAATCGCGATTCGCTGACGATAAGCAGGCGTGCTTAAAAGATTTTCTTCTTTCGGATTAGTTAAAAATCCAACTTCCACTAATATTGAAGGAATCAATGTATTTCTTAAAACATAAAAACGCGATTTCTTACGGCCAAGATTTCTCGCTT
>JAGQKQ010000348.1 GCA_020430005.1 Candidatus Omnitrophota bacterium | reverse complement strand
AAAGTTTAGGCCCCCGATATTGCCCTTCCATAGAAGATAAAATTAACCGATTTGCCGACAAAGACAAGCACCAGATTTTTGTTGAACCTGAAGGTTGGAATACGGTAGAGGTATATGTAAACGGATTTTCCACTTCGCTTCCTGAAGATGTTCAATTCAAAGCACTGAGATCGGTCTCGGGTTTTGAGAAGGTTAAGTTTTTCCGTCCTGGATATGCTATTGAATACGACTATTTTCCACCAACCCAATTAAGGCATACACTTGAGACCAAGTTGGTAAATGGCTTGTATTTTGCAGGGCAAATTAACGGAACAACCGGTTATGAAGAAGCAGCTTCGCAAGGACTCATGGCTGGTATCAATGCCAGTTTAAAAGTTCAAGAAAAGGAACCTTTCATTTTAAAAAGAAGCGAGGCCTATATAGGTGTTTTAATAGATGATTTGATTACCAAAGGCACCGAAGAGCCTTACAGAATGTTCACTTCAAGAGCAGAATATAGAACACTTTTAAGACAAGACAATGCTGATTTTAGGTTAACGCCCAAAGGGTATGAGCTCGGTTTGGCAAGCGAAAAACGTTTGAGAAGAATGGAGCAAAAACAGTCGCAATCCAATGCTT
>JAGQKQ010000347.1 GCA_020430005.1 Candidatus Omnitrophota bacterium | reverse complement strand
CCACCCAGCTTATATTCGGTTTTTTTGATGTCGAATACCTGTACAGGAGCTTCAGGCGATACTCTTGTTACTTCACCCATCATGTATTTATCCAGCATTACATCGCCGATGATAAATATCTTCCTATTTTTTGAATTACTTAATAATCCTTCTACGGATTTTCTATCCATCTAAAAAATATTTTAAAACAATGTAATTTGCGTAATTTGCTGAAATTATTTTAAATTAAACAGTCAATTATGCCTTTGGGTAGGATAGGGGAAGTAATTAAAAAAGGCAGTCTTTAACTAACGGCTGCCTTTTAACTATAGGAGAAAAGAATTTAAGGAGAAAAAATATCACTTTAATAAAATCATTGGTCTTGAGGAGGTATAATCCTCTGTTTCCAGCTTGTAAAAATATACTCCGCTGGGCAGGCTTACTGCATTAAAATCTATTTTGTATGTTCCCGCCCCTTTTTCTGTGCTTTCGAGTAAAGCTATTTCTCTTCCCATTATATCATATATAGTTAGCTTTACAAAAGTCTTGGATCCCAAAATGTATTCTATTGTTGTTGAGGGATTAAAAGGATTAGGATAATTTTGTTCCAGGTAGTAATAGACCGGTGTTCCTTCAGTTACTGTAACTCCGGAAG
>JAGQKQ010000346.1 GCA_020430005.1 Candidatus Omnitrophota bacterium | reverse complement strand
AAAAGTTTTGCCGTCATAATATCGATATACCATTCATCTAATTTAATGTTCGGATAATCTTTGGCCACACGAAATGCCACTTGCGAAAAACGTCCGTCGGTTGTTTTCACAACATTGGATTTCGTCACAACCGTAACGCGATCAAAGCCATTATTTTTTGCATATTCAAAAGCCATACGGCAAATACGTTCTGCACCTTGCTCTGTAATCACTTTAAAATCAAAGCTAATATCATCACTCACATCCATACCTTTGGACCCTAAAACATACGCACCTTCCGTATTTTCACGGAAGAACGTCCAATTAATTCCTAATTGAGGAATTTTCACCGGGCGGACATTGGCAAACAAATCTAAATAACGACGCATCGCGACGTTGGCACTTTCAATATTCGGCCACTTGTCGCCTTTTTGTGGTGTCGTCGTTGGGCCTTTCAGAATCACGTGACATTCTTTCAATTCAGTAAGCACATCTTCAGGAATCGCTGCCTGTTTGGCCGCGCGGTTTTCAATCGTCAAACCGGCAATATCTTTAAACACCACGCGTCCTTTTTCGACTTGGCCTTTAAGTACATGGCGCAAAACAGTTTCGGCATGACGCGAGATCACTTCACCAATCCCATCGCCAAAACATAATCCAATTTTGATTTCTTTTAA
>JAGQKQ010000345.1 GCA_020430005.1 Candidatus Omnitrophota bacterium | reverse complement strand
TTTAGTCCATTGGCCAAAACAATCCGGGCCGCGTTAACCAACGCCAACCGTTGCGAAGCTAAATCTTTATCATCAACAATAACCCGGTGGGCATCGTAAAACCGATGAAAACAAGCGGCAGATTCCTGAAGATAGTTGACAAGTGGAAATGGATCTAGCTGCTGATAACAATGGGCTAAAGCCAGAGGAAATTCTCCTAACTTTTTAATCAACTGAATTTCTTCCTCTTCCTTTAACAAAGTAAAATCCGCGCTCGCCGCGCTCACTTGAGCTTCTCTGGCATTATTGTTGATGCTGTAAACACGCGCATGCGCATATTGAATATAATAGACTGGATTCTCGGGTGTCTGCTTTTTAGCCAGTTCCAAATCAAAATCCAAATGAGCGTTGATATGCCGCATTAAAAAGAAAAAGCGGGCGGCATCAGTACCAACTTCATCAATAACTTCACGTAAAGAAATATATTGTCCTCGTCGCGTCGACATAGAAACCGCTTTGCCCTGCTTATAAATCGTTGCCAGCTGAACAATCAAAACCTCAAGAGCCCCAGCCTCATATCCTAACGCTTCCACTGAAGCTTTCAAACGGGGAATATATCCATGATGGTCAGGTCCCCAAATATTAATCAACTTCTGATAACCTCGTTCCAATTTATTTTTATGATAAACAATGTCT
>JAGQKQ010000344.1 GCA_020430005.1 Candidatus Omnitrophota bacterium | reverse complement strand
AATCCTTGTCCATATGGTTGATATGGCAGGGACGGAAATGAGGGATCCGATTGAAGATTATGAAAAAATCAATCATGAAATTTACTCCTATTCTGATCAATTCATGATTAAGCATAAATTGCTTGTGGCCAATAAAATGGACCTGCCTGAAGCAAAGAAAAACTTAAATCGCTTCCGGGAGCGCGTGAAAGAAGATATAATTCCCTTATCAGCGCATACTCAAGAAGGGGTAGACGAGCTTATTAGCCGATTGCGAGAGTTGTTATGCCAAGAAAATTCCCAAGAAAAATAAATCGTATCGTGATAAAAGTGGGTTCCAGCCTGATCGCCAATTATCAGATGAAACCACGGCATGCCCATTTAAAATCTCTTGTCGAGCAAATTGTGAATCTCCGCCGGAAGAAAATCGAGGTTATTCTGGTTAGTTCCGGGGCGATTGTATTAGGCATGGGAGAGTTGGCCATCAAACGCCGGCCGAAGGACCTTTCCTCTCTACAGGCTTTGGCCGCTGTCGGACAGAGTGTTTTAATGCGTAAATATATGGACCTGTTTAAAAAAAGCGGGGAGAAATGCGCGCAGATTTTATTAACGTGGGATGATTTCAACGACAGGCTGCGTTTTAATAACGCCAGAAACACTTTTAAGGCCATGCTGGGCAGGAAAATTGTTCCGATCGTCAATGAGAACGACACCA
>JAGQKQ010000343.1 GCA_020430005.1 Candidatus Omnitrophota bacterium | reverse complement strand
CGCAGAGAAAAGCGGGGTTAGCCATTTCACAAGCAAGAACGAGATTGAATGTTTCCAGGATATAAGAAGATTATTATCTTACCTCCCGTTAAATAATATGGACCCGGTCCCAAAATATGAATTCGATGAGAGAGAAGAAAAAGACCTCTCCGATCTAAATGAATTCATGCCCGATAATCCGAATAAACCATATGATATAAAAGATGTAATTAATAAAATAGTGGATACGGATAGTTTCTTCGAAGTTCATGAAGGGTATGCCCAAAATATCGTAGTAGGGTTCGCGAGGATGGCGGGAAGAAGTATCGGAATAGTTGCAAATCAGCCGCTTGTTCTTGCGGGTGTGTTGGACATTGCTTCGTCCGTCAAAGCGGCGCGCTTCGTACGCTTTTGCGACGCCTTCAATGTCCCTTTGCTTGTATTCGAAGATGTACCCGGGTTCTTGCCCGGTACCGACCAGGAGTGGCGCGGTATCATACGCCAGGGTGCCAAGCTCTTGTACGCGTTTTGCGAAGCCACTGTCCCCAAAATTACAGTGATTACACGCAAAGCCTACGGCGGCGCGTATGACGTAATGAACTCAAAGCACGTCCGCGGTGACGTAAACCTCGCATGGCCGAGCGCGGAGATCGCAGTCATGGGCCCGAAAGGTGCAGCAGAAATTATTTTTAAAAAAGAAATAAAATCTGCCGATGACCAGGA
>JAGQKQ010000342.1 GCA_020430005.1 Candidatus Omnitrophota bacterium | reverse complement strand
AATGCATAACCGGCCGGTGAAAATCCTCTGCTTTAAATCCCAGGCCAGTCAGAATCTTTTCAGCCTTATGCTCCAGATCATAGATCCCCAACACCTCAAGTTCATGAAGGATATCCCCGTATCGATTAGTATCCGCTTTGTGTTCATCCTCGAGGATGCGTTTTTCCTTTAACAATTTTCTGATGCGTTCATCGCCTGAAGTCATTTCCTCCATCACCGTCCGGCTGGAAGTAAATTTAGCTTCCTGCGGCAGAAAACCGATATTAATATTTTTCTGAATCTGTACGGTTCCTTCGAGAGGTTCCATCTCTCCTAAGATGATAGAATACAATGTTGTCTTCCCGGCGCCATTCGGCCCGGTTAATCCGATTTTTTCTTTAGGAAATATACTAAACGAGACATTCTTAAATAATGTCCGTTGTGTGAACCCCATAGTTAAATTGTTGATGGTAATCATATTAAATCGCCTCGCGTCTACTTTTATTTAATGAACAGAAATCTATGCAGTTTTCTTTATGGCCGCCACTTCTTCTTTTGTTAACAGCCTCCAGGATCCTTTTTTTAAATTCCCTAACCGGATGGCCCCCTGGGCAAGTCTTTTTAAATATATCACTTTATATCTGAATTTGGCAAACATCAACCGTATTTGGCGTTTGCGTCCTTCATGAATTATAATCTCCAATTGAGTTCGATCCTTGCTAAATTTGACGTTACGTATTTCCGCTGGGTATGTCTTTTTCCCTTCAATCACAATGCCGGATTGAAGTTTCATTTGATGATCCTTATCTAGTTGACCGCTGATCTCCACGATATACTTTTTGGCGAAATTAAATTTAGGATGGGTTAACCTATAAACAAAATCTCCGTCATTGGATAATAAAAGTAAGCCCTCAGTTTCTTTATCCAACCGCCCGGCGGGAGAAAGCATCTGAAACTCTTCCGGCAACAAATCATATACTGTTTTTAAAGCGAAACGGTCCTCCTTGGTGGTGGTATACCCTGCCGGTTTGTGCAATAGGATGTATTGATAATCATTCCCGATGACAGGCTTATTTTTAAAAACGACC
>JAGQKQ010000341.1 GCA_020430005.1 Candidatus Omnitrophota bacterium | reverse complement strand
CGTCCCAGAAATCGAACTTTATCATTCGTGGAAATACCCCGGCTTCCGGTTAAAACCTGCATGGATACTTTTTTTCCATCAAGACGGATAACCTGCGCCAGCGAAAGCCCCCGGCGTGTCCGGATTTCAGCCAGCTCTTTGTAAGCCACATTTTCAGCTTCGACGGTAATAACGTCTCCGGCAATATTAATAATTTCACTGTAAACTTTTTGCATGACGTTTTCCTTAAGTATTAGTTTTGGTTTTTATATTTGTCGACAATTTCGTTCTTGATCGCTTTATATTCTTCCGATTCAAACTCGGCAAAGTTCCAGTTAATAAAGGTCTGTCGCAGTTCCTGAAAGAAACGACGAGCCTTATCCTTACTGTCAAAAGATAACTCCGCACTTAAAATATCATGCACAATGGCCAATACCTCAATCTGACGTTCTCTCGGCGCGGCTTCGTCGACTTTATTAAAAGCATTCTGTTGAAGATACACATCGTCAAAAAACTCACCTTTAAGATAATCAATAAATTCATCTAATGATGTTCCTTCTTCCCCGACAACTTTCATCATCTGGCCAACAGAACTGCTTTTACGCAATTTATCCATCGCATATTTAATTTTGTCATTGTCGTTATAGCTTGAATATTTACTCCAGCTTTCCAGAGGATCAATGGAAGGATATTTACGTGCGTTCGCCCGGGCCGCAGAAAGCCCTAAAAATCCACCGACAACTTTCAATGTTGCCTGTGTAACCGGTTCTTCAAAGTTTCCACCGGCGGGGCTTACCGCGCCACCGATTGTAACCGATCCGATACTGCCATCGCGCAATTTCACCAAACCGGCACGTTCATAGAACGATGCAATCCGTGATTCCAAATACGCCGGAAATGCCTCTTCCCCAGGAATTTCTTCCAGACGGCCGGACATCTCGCGCATCGCCTGCGCCCATCGTGACGTCGAGTCAGCCAATAGAAGAACATTTAATCCCATCTGACGATAATATTCCGCCAATGTTACTGCTGTGTACACACTGGATTCCCGCGCAGCAACCGGCATGGATGATGTATTACAAATAATAATTGTCCGCTCCATTAACGTTTTTCCGGTTTTCGGGTCGATCAATTCCGGAAACTCTGTCAGAATTTCCACAACCTCACCGGCGCGTTCGCCACAAGCCGCGACAATAACAATATCAACTTCCGCATGACGACTTAAAAGGTGTTGTAAAACCGTTTTTCCCGCCCCGAAAGGACCCGGTGTACAAAATGTTCCGCCAATATTGACCGGACAAACAGTATCAACCAGACGCTGTTTTGTGACTAAAGGTTCGGTGGGTTTTAATTTTTCGGCATAGGATGTAATAGGAATTTTGACCGGCCAAACCTGAACCATAGAAACGTTCACAGTTTTTCCGGAAGAGTCTTTAATTTTGGCAATGGTTTCTTCTATCGCATAGCTT
>JAGQKQ010000340.1 GCA_020430005.1 Candidatus Omnitrophota bacterium | reverse complement strand
TTTTAATCTTTTTAGTGAGTAAGAGTTTCTCCTCATCAGGTATCCCGTCGAGTTTCGCCTCGATCTTTTCACCTTCATTAGTTTGTATTTCAAGTGTTCTCCCAATGTGTTTTTTAAGCTGCCACATAAATTTGAATGGCTTATCTACACCGGGAGAAGATACAACTAATTTTGAGAGTGAAGAATTAAGTTCGCTTTCGGAAAGAATCTGGTTTAAGTCTTTACTAATAATACTAAGATCGTCCAGAGAAACCGGGTCAACACTGTCCACAAAAATCTCTACAATTCGGTTCTTTTTCTCACCTTTTATTAATAAATCAATGAGCTTGTAACGAGTTTTTCCTAAATAAGTATTTGTAATATCAGTTATTTCTTGTTCCATTCGAGAAAAAAAAAGTGGGTCAGTGACCCACTCAAAAATTAATCATTTAATCTGTCAAAATTATGCAAACTTAATATCAAAAACAAGCTAAATGTAATATATTCTAATTATCTTGTACCGTATGGAACAAGATATACATTTGACAAGTTTCAATTAATACCTCTCAAAAGAGAGCAAAAGCATAACTTAGAGATTATGAAAAAGAGCAAATTTTATCTGGCTGCCGTATTTGTGGTCATTGCGTCTTCATTAAACGCTCAGACATTATGGAATGTAGACGTATCAGATTATGAAGCCGGTAAGTCATGGGATTATAACGAGGGGATATACACAAATATAAAGGACGGTGAAGCAGCCGGATTCAGCGGAATCAATTTTATTCCTGAAGCGGGTTATGTATTCTATATAGATGAGGCTACTATAAACGATTACCATGCTGTCTATAATGAGCTGGTTGCAAAATTCGGTAAGGAGGATCTTAATAAAGATTATATAGATCCATATATCAGTTACTCACCAAAAAATATTTCAGCAAAAGTACACGAAGATTCTATAAATAAGGGGCACACTTTCGTTTACAGAGAGTGGAATGAAGGGGATATTAAAATAAGATTTTTCTGGAATTCTGTCCGGTTTTGGGTAGAAGCAGTAAAGATCAATTAAAAAAAACTTAAGGAGAATAAAGATGAAGCAAATTAAGAATTATTTATTTTTATCCCTGGTGATGGTTATGTTCGCGGGAGTATCAGCATACTCACAGGATATAAAAGATGATGAAGGAAATGTTATCGAGAATACGTCCGGGGAACCGGTAATTCAGACTAACGGAGATGACAAACCCGTTTATAGACAGGATGATGGAAAGAAAGTCGTCGATGAAAGTGAGGGGTTGGAAGTAAAAACCGAAGTAAAAGAAGAAATCGATGAAGAATTAAAGAAGAAAGAAGAAGAGGAAGGAACATTCCACGAAACCAAAACTGAAACACCTGAAGAAGATCCCGGGACAATCAAGACAAAGATAAAGGAAAAAAAGGATAAGGTGAAAGAATACGAGGATGAGAAAGGAAAAAGTGAATCCCGTGGGAACAAGGACAAGAACAACGACTCCCCTTATGATGATGACC
>JAGQKQ010000033.1 GCA_020430005.1 Candidatus Omnitrophota bacterium | reverse complement strand
TCATTTGACTGATCAGTTAACGTAGGTGTTTTTGGGGTGTTTTGTTTAGATGTCGCACATCCGGCAACAAAGACAATAAGACATAAAAAAATGAAAAACTTTTTCATGGGGCTAACGTAGTTAATTTAAGGTTGCTGATAAAAGATATGTCCGGTGCTTACTTGAGAAAGATAGTTTACCAAACAATTGCTGTTTTAAGCAAGAACTTTCCTACAAAATGGGATGCGTAACATACCCCAAAATATGATAGGTACGTTTATTATCCACAGTCATGCGTAGACGATCCCGCGTGTCTGCAGATTATAGCTCAAAAAAAAGCGGAAGGCTCGGGGGACCTTCCGCATGGTAGCTTGTATTCTGTACAAGCGTCAGTCAGCCAGCATAACTGGCTTTTTGGGGGAGAAAACTTTTGACTTCCACAAAATCTGTATATTCAGTGTATGGGTAAAATTAACCCTTAATAGCATACGATTATGGTTGATATAAAAGCACCCGCGAACCTGAAGGCGGAAGCTTTCTACACCACGTTTTGTATCAAAAAATTTACGGATAAAAATCTGAGGAGCATCAACCTTGGGGCTGATTTGAGATGTTTTGCGGACTTTGTAGAGAAAACTTTTCTTAACGAAGGTAAAGCTTTCTTTGTCCTGCGTTTTCTGGGTAATTGTGATCGCCTTTGTTTTTCTTTTGGGATCACTGATTTTTTTAATCATTAACTTCTGCATAATACCCCCACTCTCAAGTTACAGTGGGAGTATAACATTTGAGGGGCCGACGGCAAGGTCTGGCCATAACTTTAAAGGAAACGTTTCCTTAGTAGCTGTTATGGCTCCAGAATGGTCATTTTATGATATTCCATAAGTTATTATACTGCAGTTATTTATGTTTACTGAAGGGCCATAAGGAAGGAACTTTGGGCTCTTCACCTTTAAGAAGGCGGTCAATATTCGGCCGGTGCCGAAAAATAACAAACACGCAAAACAGCGAACCCAAACAAATGAGTGGTAGTGGTTGATCCGTCGCCACCATAGCAATCGCCAGGATAACGGCGGCAATCATAGAGGCCAGCGAGACAAGTCTGGTTATAATAAAAACCACTATCCAGCTGCCCAATGTAATCAACAAAACGATTTGAATGGAAGGAATTTTAAGCGTCAACCCGATTAATACGCCCAGACTGGTCGCCACCCCTTTTCCCCCTTTAAACTTCAGGAAGATAGTCCAATTATGGCCGGCAACGACCGCAAATCCCAATAAAATGTAATGGAGAATATCCGCCAATGACAGCACTGTCGAAACCCCTGCGACAGCCAAAACGCCTTTTAAAATGTCGATCAGAAGAACAATAATACCCGGGCCTTTGCCCAAAACTCGGAAAACATTGGTAGCTCCGACATTGCCAGAACCGTGCTCCCGAATATCAATCCCTTTATACACACGTCCGTAAATGTAGGCCGTTGGAATGGACCCGAGAAGATAACTCAATATGATCGCGATCGTTAATATCATAAAATGAAGCTCTCCAAACTCATATCCTTGTTTCTTTTCATTTCTGCAGCGAAATCCGCCTTTTTCTTTCACGATGTAAAACGAAGGCGGATCACCCTAATTGTGTCATTCCCCTGCGCAGATAATCGACAGCGGAAATAATACTTAAAAAAGCTGTTATATACCATACTAGCGGAGAAATAATCCATTGCAACAGCATTAAAAGCACACAGATCATTTGAAAAAAGGTTGTCGCCTTTCCCAAGAAGGTTGTTTTCATTTTAACCTTCCCTCTGAGAATATGGATAACCAGAATACCGCCTAAAACAATGATATCCCGGCTTAAGACCGCCACGATCAACCACAGTGGAAAACGGACAACAGGAAAATTCACTCCTACCTTATATAAACATATAAACGCGCTAATTAAAAGAAGTTTATCCGCTAATGGATCAAGGACAGCTCCGATATCGGTCATCTGTCCATGCTTGCGGGCAATGTACCCATCCACGGCATCAGACACCGAGGAAAACAAAAAAATGCCTAACGCGACATATCTTAGATAATCAGTTTCTTGGGTGTAATAAAGAATGGTGGCGATGAAGAATGGAATGGTGAGGATTCGGAAAATAGTAATAATATTCGCGACCGTCATCGGCATACGCTGTTATTCCTCCAGCCATTCCAAAGGAACTCCGGTCTCAGGATCTTCGGTCATGTGCGGTGCATAACGCTTACCGGTTGCCGGACTATACTTGACCCTTTTCACAGGCTGACTAACCGATTCGGTAATAGCTTCTACGGCACTGCGAGCTTCCGGATCTTTTCTCAAATCTTTGGCCAGAGCTTTAAGCTCTTCTTCCGATAAAGATTCTCCTCCGGCCATGGCGCCGGCAACAGAACCTAACGACTGGATTTCCTCCTGTATGGTTTCAGGGGGACGTTGATTGTTTACCGTCTGCTGCCGTGTTGTTTGGCAGCCGGCACAAACAAAAATCAACATCACAAAAAGAATGGAAGGAATGGACTTCATCATTTTAAGAAACGGATTCTCTGAGGCGGCCAGAAGATAAACTGGGCCTTCCCGATCAGGTTAATTTCAGGAACAAATCCCCAATACCGGCTGTCGCTACTGGAAGCACTATTATCTCCGAGAACAAAATAGTAATGTTCGGGGACTGTAATAATTTGCCCCTCTTTTCCAAAGTCGCCTCTATTGTAATAGTAAATATTTTTAATAACCGGATCCTCCACCAATTGGCCGTTAATATAGATATCCCCTTCACGGATTTCAACCTGTTCACCGCCGAAGGCGATAAGACGTTTAATAAAAGCCCGTTTTGGATTTTCGGGATATTTAAAAACAATAATATCGCCCCGTTCCGGCTTACCGAATCCAGGCAGACGCTTTGACGTGAACGGCACTTTCGGACCGTAATCCAGTTTGGTAACCATAAGACGGTCCTTGATCATCAATGTTTTTTCCATAGATCCGCTTGGAATTTTAAAGGCCTGAATAAAAAAGGTACGGATGAACATCGCCAACACAAAAGCAATAACAATCGCCTCAATCCACTCTTTGGCGACAGCTTTGGCATGTTCTTTTGTGATTTTCGGTTGTTCGTTCATTTTAAATTTTCAGCGCCGCCATAAAGGCTTCTTGTGGAATTTCCACATTACCGATTTGCTTTAAGCGCTTCTTCCCTTCTTTTTGTTTTTCCCATAATTTTCGTTTTCGGGTAATATCCCCGCCGTAACATTTTGCCGTAACATTTTTTCCCATCGCTTTGACACGCGCACTCGAAATAATACGTCCATCACAGGCCGCCTGAATACGAACTTCAAAAAGTTGCTGTGGAATAAGTTCTTTAAGTTTCGTCACCAAATTCAAACCTTTATCATACGCATGTTCTTTGTGAACAAGCGTGGAAAAGGCATCACACACTTTACCGTTAATAAGAATATCCAGCTTCGAAATATTTGCCGGCAGATATCCTTTCATCTTATAATCAATAGAACCGTAACCACGCGTGATGGATTTGATCATGTCATTAAAATCAACAATCACCTCCGACAACGGAATATCAAAAAGAATTTTCATGCGGTCCGAAATGTATTCACTGCTGACAAAAATACCGCGCTTGCGCTTCGCCAACTCCATCACACCATCCATATGCTCAACCGGTGTCATAATCGTCACCGTCAAATACGGCTCGGCGGCTTCCTTAATATTACTCAAATCCGGCAACTCTGTTGGACTGTCCAGATCGATCTCTTCTCCGGCCTTTGTTACTATCTTAAACTGAACATTCGGCGTTGTTAAGATTAAATTTAAATCATATTCGCGCTGCAGACGTTCCTGTACAACTTCCATATGAAGCAGACCCAGAAATCCGCAGCGAAAACCATTACCAAAAGACTGTGATGTTTCCGGTTCATACACAAGACTGGGATCGCTTAACCGTAACTTTTCAATCGCTTCCCTTAACTCCATAAAATCTTTGGTATTGACGGGATAAACCCCGCAAAAAACCAGCGGATTCAACTGTCGATATCCTTCTAAAGGCTCTTTGCAAGGAGTCTTGGCATCGGTAATTGTATCCCCCACGCGAACGTTACGCGGTTCATGGATATTACATGTCAGGTACCCGACTTCTCCGGCGGATAATTGTTTAACCGTCTTGATTTCAGGAACAAAAACACCAACCTCTTCCACATTGTATTCTTTATCCATGTGAATCATCTTAATTTTCTTATTTGGTGTTAAGACGCCGTCCATAATGCGCACATAAACAATGACTCCTTTATAGATGTCATACTTCATATCAAAAATAAGTGCTTTTAGCGGGGCTTCCGGATCTCCTTCCGGCGCCGGAATAAAACTGACAATTTTTTCAAAGAGCTCTTTAATACCAAGACCTTCCTTAGCGGAAACTAACTGAATATGTTCTTCTTTAAAATTCAAGGTTTCCATTACCGATAGTTTGGCATGATCAATATCCACACTGGCGACATCAATCTTATTTAAAACAGGAAGAATTTCGAGATTGTTTTCAATGGCGAGATAAAAATTAGCGACGGTTTGAGATTCAACTCCCTGAGTGGCATCGACCACCAATAAAGCCCCTTCGCAGGCCCTTAAAGATTTTTCCACTTCATAAGAAAAATCCACATGACCGGGAGTATCAATTATATTAAGAACGTATTGATTTCCATCATCGGCCTTATATTCCAGGCGGACCGCAGAAGCCTTAATCGTAATACCACGCTCTCTTTCCAGATCCATGTCATCCAGCAGTTGATTCTTAAACTTGCGTTCATCAATAGCACCGGCAAACAGCAATAGACGGTCAGCCAAGGTAGACTTACCATGGTCAATGTGGGCAATGATAGAAAAATTTCTGATAAATTTCTGATTCATTATGATGTGACCCAGAATCCCGGAGCTCCAGAACTATCTAGCAACTACTGGGTCTCTGGGGACTGGAACTCTGGAGTTCCTTAATAATTTTTAATATACGTCAACATAACTTCAACCGTTTGCTCCGGCGTCAAGTCAGTCGAGTCAATATATATAGCGTCATCCGCTTTTTTTAAAGCCCCTGTATCCCGCGTTTGATCGCTGTGATCCCGCTGTTGAATTTCATTTTTTAAGTTTTTAATATCAACAGACCGCCCGGCTTCTTTTAAATCTTTTGCCCGACGGTGTGAACGCGCTTCTAATTTTGCGTCCAGAAAGAATTTTACGTCCGCTTCAGGAAAAACGACTGTACCGGTATCCCGCCCTTCAATAACAATATCCCGCATTTGTCCGATTTGCTGCTGGGCCTCAACAACAACGGCTCTTAAAGCGGGAATCCGGGCGATGTAATAGGTATTATTGGTAACCTCCGGTGTACGGATATCGTCTCCCACATCCTTCCCGTCCAGAGTAATCACCGGGGCGGCTGCTGTTCCTTTAAAATCAAACGTGGTCTCTTTAGCCAGCGCAACAAGACTCTCTTCGTCATTCAAATCCAGCCCCGCACGCATGGCTTTTAATGTCAACGCACGGTACATGGCTCCTGTATCCAGATAAAAGAAGCTCAGTTCCTTCGCCAGGGCCTTGGCAACTGTGCTTTTGCCGGCACCGGCTGGTCCATCAATCGTAATAGCAGACATCCTATTATTTTTTCGGCTGGATAGCATCACGCTTTGTCTTGGCAACGGTAAAGTGTTCCGTTAAACTTTTCTGATCATCCTGGACAATCGCCTGACGCAGCGCATTAAGCCGTCGCACAAATTCATCAAGCGCTTTGACAAGATTCTTGGAATTGGCCACACAAATATCGTTCCATAATTCCGGAGAAGACCCGGCAATACGAGTTGTGTCCTTTAGTCCTTGTGAAGAATAATCCAGAACTTTTTCCGGAATCGTTTCCATCAACGCGTAAGCTACCAAATGCGGAAGATGGCTGATATAGGCCAGAATTTCATCGTGTTCTTCCGGCGCTAAAAACTTTACTTTGGCACCCAGTTTGAACCAGAGATTCTTGATTTTGTTTTTTACAGATTCGTTGGTATCTCTAGTCGGGGTCATAATGCAATAACTGTTTTCATACAGATCTTCAATAGCATTAGAGATCCCTCTTTTGTCCGAACCGGTCATCGGATGCGACCCGACAAACATATTCGCGTTAGGCAGATTTTTTTCGGCGGCATCCACAATCTCGGCCTTGGCGCTGCCTAAATCTGTAATGATACAACTTCTTTTGACATGACTACTGATAACAGGAAAAAGGCGAACAATTGTTTCAACAGGTGCGGCCAAAACAATTAAATCCGCGTTTTTAACCGCCTTCACAGGATCGGTAAAACCGCGGTCAATCGCTTTACATTTAATCGCTTCGGCAATCGTCGAATGCTTCTGCGACACACCAATCACTTCACGGGCGATTTTCTTTTTCTTTAAGGCCATACCTAAAGAACCGCCCATTAAGCCGACACCAATAATTGTCACCCTCTTAAACATATGAGGATTTAATATCATAGATCACTTATAGTAGTTTTCGAGACACAGCTACGGCGATTTTATCTAACTCTTTCATCAACGCACTGAATTTCTCAGGAATAAGCGACTGCGGACCGTCGGAAAGAGCCTCTTCAGGCTTTTCGTGCACTTCGATCATTAAACCGTCACAACCGGCGGCAATTCCTGCCTTGGCAGAACCACCGACCAGTCCCCATTTTCCTGTACCGTGACTTGGATCAACAATCACAGGAAGATGAGATAAATGTTTAACAACACCGACTGCATTAATATCCAACGTGTTTCGAGTTGCCGTTTCAAATGTACGGATTCCACGCTCACATAGCATGACATCAAAATTTCCATTCGCTAACAAATATTCCGCTGACATTAACCATTCTTTAATAGTCGCGCTAATTCCTCGTTTTAACATAACAGGTTTCTTAGTTTTTCCTAATTCCTTCAGCAGAGAAAAGTTTTGCATATTCCGCGCTCCGACTTGCAAGATGTCCACATATTTGCAGATCAGTTCTATATCACGAGAATCCATAACTTCTGTAATGGTAGCCAGACCATACTCTTCTCCTGCCTCTTTTAAATATTTTAATCCTTCCTCTCCAAGCCCTTGAAAATCATACGGGGAGGTTCTGGGCTTAAAAGCGCCTCCTCTTAGAATATTAGCCCCTGCATCTTTAACGACTTTTGCGATACTGCGCATTCCTTCAGCGCTTTCAATTGAACAGGGTCCTGACATCACAGCAATCTTTTCACCACCAATGCTAACCTTATCTGTCACTTTAATGATCGTATTTTCTTGTTTAAACTCTCTAGACACCAAACGGTACGGCGCTAAAACAGGGATGACCTGCTCAACCCCGGGAAAAACTTCCAACGGTGTAACACGCAATACATCTTCCGGGCCGATTAAACCAATAACTGTTTTCTCAACACCGCGAGATATATTCGCACTTAACCCTAATCCTTCGGCTTTTTCCACAATATGCTGAATTTGTTCTTCCGTGGCATCTGATCTTAATATAACTATCATAAAACTTCCTCCAACGTGCTTAGTAATTGTCGATTTTCTTTCTCCGTGCCGATGGAAACGCGGATATACCGGTCCAATCCCCAGAAACTCATATCACGGACGATGATTCCTTTTTGCAATAATTTTTTCGTTACAGACGACGCGTTCGTCTTAACATCAATCAAAATAAAATTCGTACAGCTTTCTTGGACTTCAAGCCCCAGCTTCCGGACGCCCTGATAAATAACATCCCGCTGTTTTTTTACGTCCCGGGCGACCTTTCGATAGTGTGCCTGATCTTTTAAACACGCCAACGCTGCCGCCTGAGCCAAAGAATTGACATTAAAAGGCTCCCTGACCCTGTTCATATAGTCAACCACTTCTTCAGACGCTATCCCGTAGCCGATGCGCAATCCGGCCAAACCGTACATTTTCGAGAATGTCCTGGTTACAATCATGTTGCTGTACTTTTTCAAAAGAGCGATCGAGTCGACATAATCTTTGGCATCAACGTATTCAAAATAGGCTTCATCAATAAAAACCAGAATGTCCTTGGACAAACCTTTCATGAAACCTTCAATATCCGCCCGGGTAAAATACTGTCCCGATGGATTATCGGGATTTCCCAAAAACACGACTTTCGTCCGGTCCGTTACAGCCGCTTTCATACCGTCTAAATCATAACGAAATCCTTTTAAGGGAACGGCTTTGATTTTCGCCCCGGCAATTTGGGAAGCGATTTCGTAAATCAAAAAAGATGGCTTGGCGATAATCACTTCATCTTCTTTATCGACAAACGCCCGAATAGCAAAAACAATTAATTCATCCGAACCATTACCGAAAATGAATTGCCTTGGGCCAACACCTAATCGTTTTGATAATTCCTGACGGAGATAGTAACAGTCCCCATCCGGATATCGATTAAGGTCTAATGCCGCCTTTTCAATGGCCTTGAGAACTTTTGCAGAAGGAGTGTAAGGATTTTCATTGGAAGCCAGTTTAATGACTTTTCTTAACCCCAGTTCCCTTTTGACTTCTTCAATCGGCTTTCCCGGAACATACGGCTTAACGTTTAAGATCGTTTTATTAACAGAACGTTTCATTCGCGAACAGGGTAAGAACCCACAACTTTCAAATATTTACACATTCCCTCAAGCTGATCCAAAGCCTTTTTAACCTTGGCATCTTCTCGGTGGCCTTCAAAATCGACAAAGAAATAATAATCCCAGGCCCGTTTTTTCGATGGACGGGATTCAATCTTTGTTAAATTAATCTTATTTTTAAAAAACGGTGTCAGCATCGCGTGTAACGCACCGACTTTATCTTTAATCGAAAATAATATCGATGTTCTATCTTTTCCTGTCGGCGGAACATCCTGCATTGAGATCACAAGAAAGCGTGTCTGATTATGCGCGACATCCTGAATATTTTTTTCCAGAATCGGCACATTATAGACTTTTGCTGCCAAGGATGACGCAATCGCCGCGGCAAATTTTTGCTTTTCTGCCTTTTGAGCCGCCTCGGTTGTGGATGTAACCCAAATCTGCCCGACATTGGGCATATTCTGCGCCAGCCAATTACGGCACTGACCAAATACCTGCGGATGCGAATAAACATATTTAATATCCGCCATATTCGACTTCGAAAGCAAATTATGAGAAACCTTAACCATAATTTGCGAACATATTTTGAGTTCAGAATCAACAAGAAGATCAAAGGTATGCGTTACAGCTCCCTCTACGGAATTTTCAATAGGAACAACACCATAATCACATTGGCCTTTTTCAATTTTCTGAAAAATCTCCGGAATACTTCCGCATGAAACATAGTCTAACTGCGAACCGAATTTCTTGTTCGCCGCCATATGTGTGAAAGACCCTTCGGTGCCAAGATACGCAATTTGCACTTTCTTTTCGAGCGCGATGGAACTGGACATAATTTCACGATAAATCGACTCAAACGCTTCGGCTGTCAAAGGTCCTTTATTCAGTTTTTTGATTTTATCGAAAACTTCTTTCTCACGATCCGGCGCATAAATACCCGTATTGGTTTGTTTCTTTGTCTCACCAATCGACATACTCAGCTTTGCCCTGTCATTTAAAAGCTGTGTGATCTTTTTATCGATCGTATCAATTTTTTTTCGATAATCGGATAAACTCATCAGGCTTCTCTTCTTTCCAACTCTTCACTTGTTTCTTCAATCTCTTCGCTAGACAAATCAGCCGACTCGCTGGAACTTTCCGTATCCGGCGCTTCTTTAATCGCCGACTGTTTCATCGCTTCTAACGAATTCATCGGAATTTCGTCTTCCGGGATACGTTCTTCATCATCTAGGTCATCATACTCATCGACGCCTTCTGCTCTTTCCTGGAGCATCGGAAATTCTTCCAATTTCGGCAAATCTTCCAAAGACTTTAAGCCAAAATATTCCAGGAATTGCTTTGTAGTCCCGTGTAAAAACGGACGTCCCGGAATATCTTTTCTCCCGACAACTTTAATCAATTCTTTTTCAATCAAGTGCGACATAACGCCATCGGAATTAACACCGCGGATCAATTCGATATCGCCGCGAGTCACCGGTTGTTTATACGCAACAATAGCCAACGTTTCTAGCGCCGGCTTGGACAATTTTTCTTTATGACGTTTTTTGTAGAACAATCGGATATATTCGGCATATTTACGGTTGCTCAGCATTTGATAACCGCCGGCAATTTCCACAATCTGAACGCCACTTTCCCGCAGGACGTGCTCTTCCATTAACGTTTTAAGGGCTTTTTTGATTTCGGCTCCCGTTACTGTCGGAAGAACTTTCTTGATTTCGTCCAACGTTACGGGACGTTCATTAACAAAAAGGATGGCTTCAATAACACCTTTGACATGGCTTAGAATTTCGTCTTGATGAGTTCCGGATGAATTCATATTCTCTTCTGTCATCAGCTTTTTATCCTTTGTTTGTAAATTTCGTTTAACAAACCTTCTGTATTTTTAATATCCTTCGACCGTTCCAAGGCCTTTTTAATCATATCTTCGGCTTCGGCTTTTTTATACTGAAGCTGTAAAAGAACACTTAACGCTTCTTCTTGCCAGTCGGGTTTAAAGGCAACTTTTGGTTCGATGGAACCTTTATCCTGAATCAAACCGTATTTACCGATTTTACCCTGCAGTTTGGCAACGACCTCTTTGGCCCTCTGCATCCCGATACCCGGCAGTGTTTTCAAATACGCAACGTCACCACTGTCAATCGCCCGGGTAATATCCGCGATCGGTTGATTGAGGGCTTTCACCGCCGCTCTCGGACCAATCCCCGAAACTTTAATAAACTGTAAAAAAAAGTCGCGCTCAACTTCATTGATAAAACCAATAATCATGGGAATACCACTGGCCGGTGACATCTGATAATACTGATACGTCACCAGCTCCACATGACCCTGAGCGTTCTTCGTCGATTCCAGACGCGCCAAAACCGATGTCGGAACAATGATTTCATAACACAATCCCTGAACATCAATGAGGACCGACTGTTCACGCTTTTCAACTAGCTTTCCGCAGACTTTAACAATCATAAATGGCGTCCATGAATCCGTAGATATCCTGCCGCCAGGGCTATGGCGTCGCTCGCATCCAGCGTCAATTTCTCAGGCTTTAAGCCGAACTCATTGGCTATCATTCGCCGGGTCTGTTCTTTACTCGCATTGCCGTTACCTGTAACCGCTTTGCGAATACGTTTCACACTGTGTTCCGCCAAGTAAATGCCGGATTGAGCACACAGCAAACAAATCACTCCCCGGGTATGACCTAAAATACTGGCCGTAGCCGGATGCTTATAATGCGCGTAAATTTTTTCAAGAACAAGCGTTTCCGGTTTATGCTCTTTAATTAAATCCTGTAGCTGCCGGTAAACGGTTAATAACTTTTTTTCCAGCGTATCTTTGACCTTAGGATGTATGGTTCCGGTCTCAACTAAAACGGTTTTGTTATGTTTATATTCGAGTAAGCCGTAACCTGTTGCCTTTAATCCAGGGTCAATCCCAAGTATTTTCATTATTCTTGCGAGAGTTTATCCATTTCTTCGTCAGGAATATCGAAATTCGCGTAAACGTTTTGAACATCTTCGTGATCTTCCAGACCTTCCATTAAAGCCAGAAGATTTTTTGCATCGTTACCGGTAACTTTGACATAGGTACTTGGAATCATCGTCCGTTCCGCTGCAACCGTTGGGATACTTTTTTCGGCCAACGCTTTTTTAACATTTTCAAGATCGGTAATGGCGCATGTCACTTCATGATATTCTTTACCATCAGAATTGATATCTTCTACACCGGCATCCATTAATTCCAGCAGGTCGTCTTCACTAGCCTTATCTTTCTCGATGGAAATAAATCCTTTAGAGCTAAACAAAAATGATGTCGCTCCGGCACCAGCCATACTTCCATTTTTCTTGGAAAGGATATTCCGGATTTCCGCCGTTGTACGGTTTTTATTATCCGTTAATCCGGTAATCAACATGGCTACACCACCAGGACCATACGCATCAAACGAAACTTCTTCATAAGTAACACCCGGAAGCTCCCCCGTCCCTTTTTTAATGGCGTTTTCAATATTTTTCATCGGCATATTAATGCCTTTGGCCCGGTCAATGGCCGAGCGTAATGCCGCGTTCGTCTCCGGATTCCCGCCGCCGTTTTTCGCAACGACTGTAATCTCTTTAATCATTTTTGTAAAAGCCGCGCCTCTTTTTGCATCTGTCGCCGCTTTCTTATGTTTAATACTGGCCCATTTACTATGTCCTGACATCTGAATTCCTCCTTCAATCCATCACAATTTCGAGCCCAACCTTCTATGGTTGATCTCCCACTAAATTTAGTACTAAATATATTTCGATAAAATCCGGAAGACTTATAG
>JAGQKQ010000339.1 GCA_020430005.1 Candidatus Omnitrophota bacterium | reverse complement strand
AAGCCCCAAATATAGAAACTTACTCATTAATATACGTAACTCCATAGACTTACAACGTTTCGAGCAGCGTAACCGATCAACAAATCTAAAAAATCACAACAATAAAACATGAAAATCGGACACATCGATATCAATAATCCCATCTCTCTGGCTCCTATGGAGGATGTCACAAACCTCCCTTTTCGCCTGATATGCAAGCGTTTAGGGGCAGACATCGTCTATACGGAATTCACCAGTTCGGAGGCCCTGATCCGGGATATCCCCCGGGCCCTTCATAAAATTGAGGTGGCTGAGGAGGAACGCCCTGTGGCGATTCAAATCTTTGGAGGGGTGGAACGCTCTATGGAAGGGGCCGCCCAAAAAGCCGAAGAATTTAATCCAGATTTTATTGATATCAACTGCGGCTGCTGGGTTAAAAATCATGTGGCCCGTGGTGAAGGCGCTGCTCTGTTAAAAGACCTTCCTCAATTCGAGAAAATTGTTAAATCTACCGTGAAGGCCACAAAGCTACCCGTCACGGTTAAAACCCGTTTGGGCTGGGATCAGGAAAATATCGTTATCCTGGATGTCGCCCGAATGGTGGAAGCCGTCGGCGCAAAAGCCCTAACAGTTCATTGCCGTGTCCGCACTCAAGGGCATCAAGGCCAAGCCGACTGGGATTGGCTGACAAAAATCAAAAAAGTTGTATCCATTCCTGTATTCGGCAACGGCGACGTGACAACTCCTGAAGACGTTAAACGCATGCTCGATACCGGCTGTGACGGAGTTATGATCGGCCGCGGCGCGATCTCTAATCCATGGATTTTTAAACAAGCGAAACACTATCTAAAAACAGGAACACTCCTCCCCGATCCTACATTGGAAGAAAAAATTGATTTATGTATTGAACATCTCAAATTATCGGTAAAATATAGAGGCCTGCGTTACGGAGTCGTTCCTTTCCGTAAACATTACGCGGGTTATTTAAAAGGATTACCTAATATTGCCCAACTGCGTTCTGATTTAATGCAAATGGTTGAACTCGATCAAATCATCGACCGCCTTCACCGTTTTGTTAAAGAGAGCCGTCTTCATGTTTAAAATAAAATATCCTGCTTTTCTGTTAATCAGCTTGTTTCTTTTTTTCCCCGCACGACCGATAATGGCGGAAACGGTCATTCTGAATTCCGGCAAAAGTGTTACGGGAAACATCATTGAAGAAACGGATGACTATATCAAAGTCGAGGTCTCCTCCGGGCTAACCGTCACTTACTACAACGATGAAATCCGGGATATTGTTGACGATGTATCTCCCTCTAAAACTTTTTCATCGACCGAAAAAGAAGCCGCTTCAGATATACCTCCGGCCGAAGTGAATACAAACCGCTATGCTGACGAAAATTTCGATGATCCTGAAGAAATTATGGGAGAATCTTATTCCGAAACTCCCGAAAATTTTAGAGAACGCATGGAAAAAAAGGCAGCCGAAATATATGCCCCTTTAGAAGAAAAAATAGAAAACTTTAAAAATCTAGAC
>JAGQKQ010000338.1 GCA_020430005.1 Candidatus Omnitrophota bacterium | reverse complement strand
GCATTTAAAGTTATCGCGGAAGATGCCCAATTGGATTTGGCCCAATTGCAGGTTTGCATTGAAAATCCGGATGTGCAAACGGTCATCAGCAAAGATCGTTCCGAAGGGGATGTGATGCGCATTCAAAGCACACCAACGTATTTTATTAATGGACAACGTGTAGTCGGGTATCAAAATCTGATGAAAGAAATTCTCGCGTTATCAGCCCATGAAAGCAATTAATGTCTATATATTGATTCGTGTGTTTATTGGAGGGCTTTTTATTGTCTCCGGCTTCAATAAGATTGTGAATCCTGTTGAGAATTTTCAGTATATCGTCGAGACTTACGATATTTTTCCCGATGTCCTTGAAGTTGTGATCGCGCGCGTGGTGCCTTGGCTGGAATTAGTTTTCGGCATTTTCTGTGTTTTAGGGTTGTGGTTAACATGGTCCTTGCGTGGCATATTCTGTTTATTTGTGGGATTCATTATTATTTTAAGCCAAGCTATTGTCAGAAAATTGCCGATAGATGAATGTGGATGTTTTGGCGAGGGATTATCGTTCCCGATGCCGGTGATGCTTTTAATTGACACAACAATGTTAACTTTAACCTTCCTGATGATAAGAAACATGCAACGCACGCGACAGTTGAGTTTGGACAATGTGTTGGATGAAAAACAATAATCTTTTCCAATGTTCTCCCGGTTTATTTATTCGTTTTCAATGTTATGCCTTTTTCGGAATAATCTCCTTTTCGTTGCTTATGACACATTTTTCTTTTGCCGATGAGTCGGCATCCCCTTTAACACAGCTACAAAAAAAACGTCTTGTGGAGATTGCCCGCATGACGATTCACGACTATATCACAAACAGCACAACCTACGACTTTGACGAAGTCGATAACCGATTGCTTGTAGAAGAAGGGGTGTTTGTGACGTTGCATCGTAAAGGACAATTGCGGGGATGTATCGGACAGGTGATCGGAAACGGCCCATTGAGTTATCTTGTCCGGGATGTGGCGATTTCGGCGGCCACAAAAGATCCCCGATTTCCTCCGGTTAAAGAGAGGGAGCTGCCGGAATTGGATGTTGAAGTGTCTGTTTTATCAAAGCCGTGGCCGGTTTATTCCATTGAAGATATTGAGCTTGGTACGCATGGTGTGATTGTTAAGCAGGGCCGTTTTCGTCAGGGGCTTTTTCTTCCACAAGTGGCGACAGAAACCGGATGGAGCAAAGAGGAATTTATGTCGCAGCTATGCGCGCAAAAGGCCGGACTACCCAGAGATTGCTGGAAGGACGCATCGACACAAATGTTTGTATTTACAGCGGATGTTTTTGATGAAGACGATGTTGGGTTAAGTCCCTAAAAAGGGTTTATCCATGTGGTTTAAAAGATTGATCATCATTGTTGTGTTATTTTTCTGGGTTGGTCTGCTTTATTTTTTCCCCACATTCTGTATTTTTATTATTTTTATACCACTAGCAGTAATGATTCGATTTGCCAAGAATCCAAAAGTGAGAAATGGGTGCATCACTTTGCTGGTAATTTTTTGGATCGGTATCTTTCATTACGAATCGGCGCGCCATTTTTATCTTCA
>JAGQKQ010000337.1 GCA_020430005.1 Candidatus Omnitrophota bacterium | reverse complement strand
GAATATGACGGACTTATGTTCGGGCAATTTCAATATCATGCAATTCCATTTTATAAGAATCGCTATGTTAAGCATGTTTGCCAAGTTGTTCAAACGATTATGCTGGGGTTGCGTTGTCATCGGCGGCGTAAATTAGATTATATTCACAGTTACGATCCTTTGATGCTGGGGTTTGCAGCGGTTATTCTTAAGATATTAACAGGCGCGAAGCTGATTGTGGAAGTGAACGGGCATTTAAAAAAAGATGGTTTTTTGGATCGGAAAGGTTTGGCTGCGTCTGTAAAACGTACGGCATTTTCTTTCTTAGCTTCTTTGAGTTTGAAACGGGCGGCAGTCATCAAGTTTTTAAATGATGAACAAAAAGTAGAATGGCAAGAGTTTTTGAAAGATCAAAAAATCGTTCTTTATCATGACTTTGTGCCCACGCATGTTTTTAAGTCTGGGCAAACGGCTGAAGAGCCATATATTTTCTTTATCGGCTATCCCTTTTATCGTAAAGCTGTCGATATTCTCATTGCAGCATTTTTGGAGATGGCCGAAGAGTTTCCAGCGGTTAAGCTTAAAATTGTCGGTCACTGTCCGGGTGGTGATGCCGAGCGGCAAAAATATATAGATATGGCGAAAGGACATCCGCGCGTGGAAATTCTTAAGCCTGTTTATTTTGATGAAGCGATTCGTTTGTTTGAACAATGTCGCTTTTTTGTTTTACCATCGCGGAGTGAGGCGATGGGGCGCGTGTTAATTGAAGCGATGGCATGCAGTAAAGCGGTGATTGGATCGCGTGTCGGTGGAATTCCGGGATTGGTTCGCGACGGAGAAAATGGATTTTTGGTTGAGAGTGAAAATGTTCAACAATTAGCGGAAAAAATGAAAGTCTTACTGTCTGAGGAGAATCTTTGTGCAAAAATGGGGCAGAGTGGCAAAGCATTTGTTGAAGAGAACTTTTCTTCTCAAAAATATGTAGAATTCTTTTTAGATATGTTGAGGGATGCAGATCATGGGTAAATTAAAAACAATAACGCCGGTGCAAAATCTTTTATTTATTACGTTTTTGGTGCTCATTTATGTCCGTCCGTATGAGCTTGTGCGGTTTTTGATTCCTTTACAATTAACGCGTATGTTTATGATTTTTGTTCTCATTGCACTCTTATCAAAGAGTTTTAATAGAACTCTGCATAAAGTCCCATTAATGAAGAATCAATCAATGCGGTGGTATTTAGGATTGCAAGCTTTCACACTTGTGTCCGCTGTATTTTCGGTTTGGCCTTCACAAACGGTTTCTAATTTTATTGGGACGAATGTTCGTATTATGATCACCTTTATTGTTCTTTCTAGTCTTCTCTACAATCGTGATCAAGTGCGTATTTTTGTCAAGACAGTGTTTGTGTGTATGTTTTTGTTTTCTATACGCATCTTTTTAGCATACAAGAGTGGAAGTTATATTTTCGATGGAGGGACGAAACGTATTGTCGGTGTCGGAACGTTAGGCTCCATGGATCCTAATGATGTTGCATTAGTTTTAGCGATGGGGTTGCCATTAGGCTTATATTATTTTTATACTAAAAAGGGAATGGCAAAG
>JAGQKQ010000336.1 GCA_020430005.1 Candidatus Omnitrophota bacterium | reverse complement strand
GGTCGTCCAATAAACACAATGTGTTGTTAAGATATCTTTCCCGATCAATTGGACACTGGCCGGCCACCACTGCTGAAATTTATTTTCATCTCCGGAATAACCAATCGCAGAAATATAATTAATAAGCGCGTCAAACCAAACATATGTCACATAATCTTTATCAAAAGGAATTTCAATTCCCCAATTAAGCCGTGATTTTGGACGAGAAATGCATAAATCCCCTAAAGGTTGACGGAGAAATCCTAAAATTTCATTACGGCGATGCTGCGGCTGGATAAATTCAGGATGATCATTAATATAATCAATCAGCTGCTGCTGATATTTACTCATCTTAAAAAACCAATTACGTTCTTTAAGATTCTTAATGTCACGGAATTCTCCGGAATCTTTTTCTGTTTCAGTAATAAATCGTTCCTCGGAAACCGAATACCAGCCTTCATACTCATCCATGTAAATATCACCTGCATCGTAAACTTTCTGCAAAATCGTTTGAACAACTTTAATATGACGAGACTGAGTTGTTCGGATGAAATCGTCGTACTGAATTTCCAATTTTTCCCAAAGCTGTAAAAAACGGGGGGCCAAATCATTACAATGATCGAGTGGCGACAATCCTCTTTTTTCAGCGGCCTGCTGCACTTTCTGCCCATGTTCATCAAGTCCGGTTAGAAAAAAAGCTTCTTCGCCATTACCTCGATGAAACCGCGTTAAGACATCAGCTAAAATAGTCGTATACGCATGGCCGATATGCGGCTTATCATTTACGTAATAAATTGGTGTGGTGACATAAAACTTTTGTGTATTCATTGAAATATTGAATGATTTCTTGTTGAAAAGATTAATTGATGATTAATTCTTGCTAGGCATGGGAACATATGTCTTTAGCACACGACCTTCTTCTAACTCCACACTGACCAGACGCTTTAAAATATTCACGTCAATTACCCGCCCCTTACCTTCGTCTGTACTGAATTTATCACCAACGTGCGGTAAGGCTTTAGAAAATTCTTTATAAACCACAAACTCATATGCCATGCAGCATTTGATCCGTCCGCAAACCCCAGAAATCCGTGAAGGATTAAGAGGCAACCCTTGTTCTTTCGCCATCTTAATAGACAACGGATGAAAAGATTTCATGTATGACGCACAACACAATTCACGACCACAAACACCATAGCCGCTGACAATCTTTGCTTTATCTCGCACCCCGATTTGTTTTAACTCGATGCGGACACGGAAAACTCGGGCTAAGTCTTTCACCAGATTTCTAAAATCAACCCGGCCATCGGCGGTAAAAAAGAAAATAACTTTACTGCTGTCAAACGTGTATTCGGCTTTAACAATTTGCATATGTAATTTTCTATCAGTTATCTTACGCATGCAGATATTCAAAGCGTCCTTGGCTTTTTGCGTATTATTCTCAATCTGTTTTATATCGCCTTCAGTTGCTTTACGGATAATTTTTCCATTAACACCGTCTGTTTTTCCTTTGCACACCGCATTCACATCGGATACAACTTGTCCAAACTCTGAGCCACGATCAACTTCCAAAATCACATGATCACCACGATCACACTGCACATCATTTAAATC
>JAGQKQ010000335.1 GCA_020430005.1 Candidatus Omnitrophota bacterium | reverse complement strand
CGGTATACAACAGGCCCCAGAATACCCATCCCTGGAAAATAAAAAAACGGAATGAGCGGGTACAACATAGGCATGGTAAAACAAATCCGGCGAAAAACGGAAAAACCCCAATACAGCTCTCCGTTGACATCTACCAGACATATTTGTTTTAATGTTTTTTCTTTGGTTAATTCGGGATGCACTTCAGCATAATCATTGATATCATGCAAATCGACCATCTCAAGAGTAGCAAAAAGATCCATCGCTTCCAAACGTATAACACTGCGCCGGCAAATTTGACAGCGACCGTCATAGATTAATTTGGCCCGCTGAGCCGATTGATTGAAAGCCCGTTTATTTTCAATCCAAGAAAGAACATGATCAGGATTAATGAAAAGAAAAAGCTGAGGCGGAAAGAGAAAAAAGAATGTTGCCGGAACATCCAAGGTTAACATTAAAAGGATATGGAAAAAACATCCGAGATAAATAGCGGTTATTCGTGTCTTACGATAAAACAATAAAAAAATCATGAGATATTCCACAACAACAATGGCGATCCCAATTGCATAACATAGTTCGGGTTGGACTTTTAAAAAATCCCGGAATAAAAACCACTTTGTTGTTCCGGCCAACGGATAATTCATAATGCTGAAAATTGGATTTTCTGTAATCCAGTTCCCTTCAGCGGTTGTTTTATACAGTGCCGTATAGAAAAATATGAAGCCGATTTGTAATTGCAAAAGCCTCTGTAAAAAATAAGGACGCTTTTTACGGAAAGCCTCCCTCCCCTTTTTGAGACAATCCATGGAAAAATAGTCGCCATGGTACGGAGTCAGACACATCAAGAATAATGTAACAAAAAGAATATCCCATGACAGCGTCCCGACATGAAACGCGTTCAACGCGTAAAAATAATAACAGGACAGCGTCATCACGATACAGCTGAATTGACTAAAAAATCCAATCAGAAAAAACAGACAGGAAACACAAAATAGTACCGCCAAAGAATAAATAAGCCATTCGGGACTCTTCATAACTAATTCTAAAACATCAACCGTGAAAAAATTGGGATTCAATCTTTTATACGCCGTTACGAAATAGTTATCCTGCATATGAAAGAACGAAGGAATAACATGCGCTCCCGTGGTAAAGGCCACCGCCACACGAAATAGAGAAATCCCCAAAGAAGAACGCTCCTCCAGAAAACACTGATGCCATAGTTTCTTTATATAATTGATCATAACTATCTTATTCCACACATTGATATTCAATCTTTTCGTATTGTTTATAGGGCTCTGTCGTCATTTCCGGATAATATGTCAATTTTATGACAAACGTATCGAAATAAGGAAACCGCCGTTGAAGATAATGACAGAATTGTCTGGCATTAGCCGGATCCGCCGCGGAAGTCAAAATTCCCCGGTGAATATTATCATAGCCAATTGTACGTGTCCGGAAGATATCATGCGGATCCAGTAATTGCGGCACATCGTTTTTGATACCATATACTTCCCGATGGCCAAATGTATCGCCCACATGATAAAACATAATCCATCCTGCCGGCGGAAACAAAAACTTAACTTTAGGTAACGGCTTCTGAGATAGCGGCTGAAGAAAAAAATAGAG
>JAGQKQ010000334.1 GCA_020430005.1 Candidatus Omnitrophota bacterium | reverse complement strand
GTATTAGCCAAACTGAGCTTGGCGATCTCTTAGACTTAACTTTTCAACAAATTCAAAAATATGAAAAAGGAAAAAATCGTATTAGTGCTGCCCGCTTGTATGAAATAAGCAAGATTTTGGATGTGCCGCTGGATTACTTTTATGAAGATTTTTCGATTGATGATGGAAAGGCGGTTTTGAAAAATGAAAATTGCATGGGTTTTCACATAGAAGAAGCAGAAGCGATTAGAATATTAAAAAGCTATTGCTCTATCTCGGATGAGAAAATGAGAAAAGCCGTTCTCGACTTTATGAGAGAGCTTGGTAAACGGGAATAAAATTTAAAAATCGAATCCAATACCCGCAATTAATCTTCCTGAACAAAGGTCTATGCATTCTCTTTTTTCGTCAAAAGAGGAGTCCACGTATTTGAGATGGAGTGTGGTTTTATCGTATGGTTTGTAGCTAACGCCTATCGACCAGTCGTTGTTGTCAGGGAAGCCAAAAAAAGCGTTATTGTCTTCAATCTCTCGTCTGGCGAAATGACCTTGTATTTCAAATTGATTAATAGGCAATTTGAGTTCCAGTTTTGAATATGTCTCAAATCCACTTCCAGCAAAGTAGTTTGGCGATATTTTTACAGATGCTTCAGCTTTTACAGGATTAAAATTATAGCCAACCGCAAGATCATATTCTAAAAAATTATAGTTTAAGGTGCTGTCAGCATTCGGATATGTGTAGTAGATCAGGCCGGCACGATAATTAAAATTCTTGTAGAACTTATTAAGTCCGAAATAAAAATCAAATTCCGCATCCGCTTCGTCATTATCAAAGAATTCAACGCGAGATAAAAAAGCACCGGCATACAAACCGAAGTCATTGTAAACATAGGATGTAATCTGGGGCGCTGGTAGCTCTCTTGTTTGTGATACACCCCGAGAGTAATACTCACTAAGGAACGTGACGTTATTCACCCAAACGAAATCGTCAGCATGGGCGTCAGGGCTGTATGCGGAGGTTATTATGCAAAAAAGATACAATAACCTGATTTTTAATATGTATCTCATATTAAAGAAAAATTATCACTTTAGGTTGAAAAATATACAATATTAATAAATAGTGTAGCGTCAACACTAAATTGCAGGTTTTTATGGATACCATACGTGCGCTGGATATCTTTATCGAAAAAGTCGATAAGGCCAATGACCCGACAGAGGTCTTTGAGCTGTTGCGCGCTGAAATAGAGCGAAGAGGCTTTAGCATATATACCTATTGGCTCATGGTTGGCCCTGAAGACAATAACCCGACCAACTCTTTCTGGGTTACCAGTTATCCGAAAGAATGGACCGAGCATTATTTAAAGGAAGATTATGGCCCACATGATATGGTCGTGAGGCGCTCTGCTATTTCTGCCGTTCCTTTTCTGTGGTCCGACCTTAAAAAGAAATATGTTCTGACACCAACGCAAAAGCTTGTGTTTGATGATGCCCGGGATATAGGAATACGTGGTGGCGCGACTGTGCCTATTCGCGGACCAGGTATGGCTGTCGCTACTTTTTCTGTTGCTAGCCATGAGGAAGATGACGAAGAATTCGCACAGCACTTCAAAAGATACAGACACGAGCTTCACATGCTTGCAACCTA
>JAGQKQ010000333.1 GCA_020430005.1 Candidatus Omnitrophota bacterium | reverse complement strand
CTTTATGACTATGTTTTGCCAATAAGTAATTACTGGAAAAATCGACTTATTGAGTTGGGTTGTCCGGAAGGTAAGATTTATGTTCATCATATGGGAATTAATGTTGATGAATTTCAATCTGTAGAAAGAAAAGAAAGGGATGTATTTAGCGTTTTGACGGTAGGAAGAATGGTCGAAAAAAAAGGGCATGTATTCGCGCTTTATGCGATGAAAAAGGTTGTGGAGAAAGTTAAGTCTGTTGAATATCTTATAGTTGGTGATGGTCCTTTAGAAGAGGAGCTAAAAAAATTAGTGGATACTTTGGAGCTGCAGAGTCACGTAAAGTTTCTTGGCTCTGTGACATCGGAAATCGTTTTAAAGCTTTGTCAAAATACTGATCTATTCCTTTTACCAAGTGTTGTCGCTAAAGATGGTGACTCAGAAGGAATACCGGTGGTGCTTATGGAGGCCATGGCAATGAATTTACCTATTGTTTCAAGTATTCATACTGGAATACCTGAACTTGTCAAAGATGGGATTTCAGGATATCTTGTTCCAGAAAAAGATGTCCAAGGGTTAGCCGATAGGATACTACAATTGATACAAAATAAAGATTTAAGAAAGACTATGGGGCAAGAGGGGCGTAAAGTGGTGCAAAAAGAATTTAACATTGATTTGTTAAGCAAAGATATTCTTAATTTAATTAACCATAAGGAAATAAAGTGAAAGATATGGTAAGTGTTATCATTCCGGCTTATAACTGCGCGGCATATATTGTCGCTACGGTAGAGTCTGCTCTGAACCAGACATATTCTGATGTAGAAGTTTTGGTGATTGATGATGGTTCCAGGGACAATACGCGTGAATTGTTGGAGGTCTATAAAGATAGACTCACATATATTTTTCAATATAACCAAGGAGAAAGTGTGGCCCGTAACAACGGCTTAAAGCTGGCCAAGGGAGAATATATCGTTTTTCTGGACTCCGATGATATTTTAGAGAAGACAATGATTGAAAGTGCTATGCAGAAAGCTAATGAAAAAACCATTGTCTATGGACAACGACGTGTTCTTCAGGATGGACAGCTTGCCCCGGAACCGGCGCCCGGATTAACTAAATCGGGTAATGTTTTTGAGAATATTCTTAAAGGAGAAACCCTTGTTCCAGGGCAATTTTTGCTGAGCAAGCAAATGTGTGAAAAGGTTGGGGGATTTAATGAGAAGCGCCAATTTGGTGAAGATTGGGAGTTTTTATTGAAATTATCATATCAATTTGATTTTATTTTCGCAGAAACGGTTTTCTTACAAAAACGGGTCCATAATGCGATGCAAAGCCGTAATGTCCAGCGGGATCCTTTGGAAGATACCCGGCAGATTCTTTTTGATATTTTCGGTGAACCCAAAGCCAAAGAGATTGAAGCACAATATATCGATTCAGCCTTGATTGCCGAATGGTACCGTTGCCGGGGATTGGACTTGGCGATGAATCAGAAGATGGATATTGCGGTATCGTTTATTAAGAAGAGCCTTCAGTACAAGCAATTGCAGCCAAAGTTACATGTGTGGTTGTGGAATCAAAAGTTTAAGAAAATTTTTCGAGGAAAAAAATCATGACAATTGGTTTTTATTCCCATACTCAGCAGTTGGGCGGTTCGGAAGTTTATT
>JAGQKQ010000332.1 GCA_020430005.1 Candidatus Omnitrophota bacterium | reverse complement strand
TCGTCCCAAAAAGTGGTTAATCTTAATCTGGAGCAATATCATAAAATTATCCAGCAAAAACAGCAGGCTCTTACCGATGCAGAAGGTATTCTGAATATATATAAAGCTGAATTAAAAGAATCTGTTTTCACGCTTAAACAGCGCAATGCCGATGTAAAAACTTTGGAAAAACAATTAGAGATCGTTCAAACGGATCTGTACCGGAAAAATAAGGAATTAGATTCTGCGCGGGAAAAAATTGTTTCCCTGGAAAAAGAACTATATGAAACGCTTGAAAATCTGAAAAACAAAAAAACAGATCCAAATGATGATTCGTTTGATTCAGAACTGGAACGCTTGCGTTTAAAGTTGCAAGATATCAAAAGTTTCATCGATGATCAAGTCTCAGTCTTGCCTGAAAATAAATCGTTAAATGGTTTTAAACTTCTGAAAAACGTCTATAATTAGAAGGCTATTAACCCAAACGATTATTTATGAAATTAAAACATTCACTTCTTATCTTTATTAGTCTACTCATTTTTCCCTCTTCCGGTTATGCAGGAGATTTAACCGATGCCGTTGTTAAAGTCTTCGTAACACGCAATAGTTATGATTATTATCGTCCCTGGCAGTCCAGAGGCGTTAGTACAACAACGGGGTCGGGTAGTGTTATATCCGGAAACCGTATTCTGACAAACGCTCACGTCGCCGCTGATCAAACATTCATCCAGGTTCGCAAGAATTCAGATCCCCGTAAATATACGGCCCGATTGGAAGCGATCGGTCATGACTGCGACTTGGCCATTTTGCGCGTTGATGATCCCGAATTTTTTGAGGGAGTTGACCCGATTGAATTAGGGGATTTGCCAACTCTGCAAAGTACCGTTGTTGTTCTCGGGTATCCGCAGGGAGGAGATAAGCTTTCTATCACAGAAGGTGTCGTTTCCCGTGTGGAATTAACAGCCTATTCGCAAAGTGCACGGCAGTTGCTGGCCGTTCAAATTGATGCGGCAATTAATCCCGGAAATAGTGGCGGCCCTGTTATCCGTGACGGGAAGATGGTTGGAGTTGCCATGCAAGTCCTTAATTCCGGACAAAATATCGGTTATATGATTCCGGTTCCGATCATCGAACATTTCTTTGAAGATTTGGGAGATAAAAAGTTTGACGGCTTTCCATTTTTGGGAATTGAATATCACACAACAGAAAATCCGACGCTCCGAAAATATCACAAAATGGAAAAGAACGATGGCGGAGTGATTGTTACCCGGACGTTACCATATTCACCAGCGGATAATATTTTGCAGGAAAATGATATTATTTTGGAAATAGACGGTGTTCCTATTGCTCAGGACGGTACATTCAAATTCCGTCAAAATGAACGTTTGGCTATGACCCATCTGGTCACGCAAAAACAAATTGGTGACAATTTATCGCTGACAATATTACGGGATGGTACAAAGAAGAAAATTAAGATTGGCCTTACTCCGTTCAGTACGCTGGTGCATCCGCCGAATGCCTTTGAAAAACCACCGTATTATATTCATGGAGGTCTTGTTTTTACAGTTCTATCGACCGATTTGTTAAAGGCTTGGGGCGGACGCTGGTGGGAGCAGGCGCCTGGTGATTTTACTTATTACTTAGCCGGAAGCGGCCGCTTGAATAA
>JAGQKQ010000331.1 GCA_020430005.1 Candidatus Omnitrophota bacterium | reverse complement strand
CCCTCAAAATACCGGTTTTTGGGGTCCAATTTTCATCCGAAATCTTGATCCCTTCATGGCTGACCGCCCCTTGCTGCAAAAGCCGTCTGGCCTCCTTTTTGGAGGGTGCCAGGCCTAATTCAGGATCCACCAAGATGTCTAACAAACAGCAGGATGCGGCGTTTTTAACCCTGAATTCCGGCGCATCATCCGGAACGCCCCCCTGACTGAATGTTTTTTCGAAATTTTTTCTCTCTTCAGTCGCCTTCTTCTCGTCGTGAAACTGGGTAACAATCGTTTCCGCCAGCTTCATTTTAGCTTCTTTCGGATGCATCGTCTTAACAACATCCAAATCACAATCGGTCAGACATTCATAGTATTTCATCATCAATTCATCACTGATAGACATAATCTTGCCGAACATGTCCTTGGGCGATTCATTGATCCCGATATAATTGTCCAATGACTTACTCATTTTCTGGACACCATCGGTCCCCTCAATCAACGGGGTCATAATGACAACCTGCGGTTCCTGGCCATAAACTTCTTGTAACTGTCTACCCATCAACAAGTTAAACTTTTGATCCGATCCCCCCAGCTCAATATCAGCCTTTAAATGAACCGAGTCATACCCCTGCAACAACGGATACGCAAACTCCAGCAAACTAATCTCTTTTCCTTCTTCGTAACGTTTCTTAAAATCGGCCCGGGCTAACATTTGGGCCACTGTACAGCAGGCGGTTAATTCCAGAATTTCCTGAGCCTTCAGCTTATCGAGCCATTGACTGTTAAAAACGACCTTTGTTTTTTTGGGATCCAGAACCTTAAAAACCTGTTTTTTATACGTTTCCGCGTTTTTCTTAACAGTCGCGCGGTCCAGTTTAGAACGCAACTGATCTTTGCCGGTGGGATCGCCAATCTGAGCGGTAAAGTCCCCGATTAAAAACGAAACTGTATGTCCCAATTCCTGAAAATGTCTTAACTTTCGCAGAAGAACCACGTGTCCCAAATGAATATCCGGTGCTGTTGGGTCGAAACCGGCCTTGACACACAAATTTTTCTTTGTCTTCAGCTTTTTCTTTAAGCCATCAAGATTAATGATTTCGGTTGTCCCACGGACAATTTTTTGTACGGAACTTTCTAAAGTCATAGACATGAAGTAGCACCCTTCTGCATTAACAGAAGGGTGCTTTAACTTATTTATCGACGAGAATTATATAAGATTAGATTTTCGCGCTAACGCCGATTTTCATTTGATCGACATCAACCTTGATGATCTTAACTTTCAGTTGATCACCGGGCTTTAAGGCTTTAGCTTTTTCTTTATCAATTTCTGAAGAATACACCAAAGCTTCGACATCGTTATCTAGCTTCACAAAAACACCAAAGTTAGAATTTAAAACAACTTCAGCGTCTGTTTCTGCATCAACCGGATATTTTTCCGCGATTTGTGGCCATGGATTGTCTGATAACTGTTTCAAACCAAGGTTAATCTTACGATTATCCGGATCAACAGCTAAAACAATCACGTCCACTTCCTGACCTTTTTCCATCACATCTTGTGGATGATTGATTTTCTTGGTCCAGGACATGTCAGAAATATGGATCATTCCTTCCAAACCTGATTCCAGCTCCACAAAAGCGCCGTAATCGGTAAACCCGCGGACTTTTCCTTTAACACGCGAATCA
>JAGQKQ010000330.1 GCA_020430005.1 Candidatus Omnitrophota bacterium | reverse complement strand
AGAATCGAAGAATTTCTTTTTGTTCCATGATTTGTTGGCGGAACTTGAAACACACACATAATGCGATCAGGCCGAATACACCAATTGTAACCCCATCCACTTCCAGTCGTTCAATATTGGGAACAAAAATTTTCGCCACCGCCTTGTCTATGCCTTCATGGGCCATAAAGTATTCATCCATGGCCAGATAAAAAAAGCCGAAACCCGACAAAAACCAGAAATTAGCGTATTTTTTAACCCTTCCCGCCAGTGTCAAAATGTGGGCGGTTAGAAAACTGGAAAAGCTGGTGAGAAGCAAGAGAGCGGCGGAGAAAAAGGTCACAGTCTCCTTTTCCTGAAAGCGGAGGGCAATATTCCCCTTAGCCAGACCGCTTTGAACGCTGGTTGTAATCAGGATCACGTTAAAAACGATGATCGCAAGAATAATAATCTTTCTCATGTAGGCTTATTATGCCATATTTCTGGGATATTGCTATTTTGAAATTGTTTTTTTCTTGTTGCAGGGGAATCTTCGATATAAAATACTTCAATATGAATGAAGATGTTTTTTCCATTTCCGAATTGAACGGGTTCATTAAAGACGTTATTAATGCCGGTTTTCCTCAGGGTGTCTGGGTTTGTGGAGAAATCCAAAACTATAACCGGAACCGTATGAAGCGGCATATCTTTTTTGAGCTGGTCGAAAAAGAGGCCAATTCGCAGGATGTCAAAGCCAGGGTTGGTCTTGTCATTTTTGCCGGAACAAAAGTCAATATCGATCAAATACTTCAGAAAAGTGAAAACGCCTTTGCCTTAAAGGATGACATTGAAGTTAAGTTTTTCTGCCGGGTTGACTTTTATCCGCCGCATGGAGCGGTGCGTTTAGTGGTCGAAAGTATTGACCCGACTTACACGCTTGGAAAACTAGCCCAGGAAAAACAGAAGCTGATTGCGTTATTAAAGAAGAACGGAACGCTGGATCTGAATAAACGTACTGCATTACCAATGGTTCCGTTACGGATCGGTTTGATTACCTCAGATGACTCTGCCGCCTATAATGATTTCTTAGATGAGCTTAATAATAGTGGCTACGGGTTTAAAGTTTGTGTGCGTAACACCTTGATGCAAGGAGCCAAGGCAGAGGCTGACATTTGTCAGGCGATTAAAGAATTGGATAAACTCAAAACCATTGATTGTCTGATCGTTACGCGGGGTGGCGGGTCTTTGGCGGATTTAAGCTGTTTTGACAGCCGCAAAATTGCAGAAACGATCGCGCAATGTTCCCATCCGGTTCTGAGCGGGATCGGCCATGAAATCAATATTTCTATCGCGGATATGGCGGCGCATACATATGCAAAGACGCCGACGGCTATCGCGCAGTTTCTGGTTGAACGGATCACGCAATATATTGAACTTCTTCAGGAAAAAGGCCGTTTTATTGTTGAGAATGCGGAAGCGATTGTAAAGAGTCAAAAACAGCGGCTAAAAGATACGGCTGTTTATCTTCAGCGGAACACGAATCAATATTTAAAAGCCCACCACGAACAACTGATCCGTATTTCCCAAAATTTGACAACACGTCCCGCTTTAATTTTAAAAGCGTATAAAAACAATCTTCAGAATTATCCGGAAGAAATAAAACGCCGTTTGGCACGGCGTTTTAATGATGAAAACAACCGCTTAAAAAGTCATGCGAAGCTT
>JAGQKQ010000032.1 GCA_020430005.1 Candidatus Omnitrophota bacterium | reverse complement strand
ATTTGTAACGGATTTCAGGTTTTAGTGAAGGCCGGTATCCTCCCGGGAGAACTAGATGAAAAGCAGAAAGATTCGTATCAGTTTGCGCAAAGTGTCACATTAACGCATAATGATTCAGGCAAGTTTGAAGACCGTTGGGTTTACTTAAAACGCGGAGGCGATAGCGTCTGGACTAAGGGAGTAAAAGAAATCGCGTATTATCCGGTTGCGCACGCCGAAGGAAAGTTTGTCACGCGTGACGATAAAGTTTTAAAAGCCCTTCATGATAACGGTCAGATTGCCTTTCGTTACGTTTCGGCGGAAGGAGCTCCCAGTGATTATCCGCATAATCCTAACGGCTCCGTGGATGACATTGCCGGCATTACCGATGTCTCCGGCCGTATTCTGGGTTTGATGCCGCATCCGGAACGTCATTTTTTTGCCTGTCATCATCCGCGTTGGACGCGGGAACCCAATACAGAAAACAAAGGTGACGGCGCCCGCATTTTTCAAAATGGCGTGGATTATGTTAAGAAAGAATTGTTATAGGCTTGTCTAATATGAAAAAGGTTACTTATAAAACCAGCGGTGTGGATATTGCGAAGGCGAATGCCTTTGTGAAAGCTATTCAGGGCGATGTATCCCGTACAAAAGGGGCGGGGGTTATTACGCGTTCGGGATCTTTTGGAAGTTTGTTTTCTCTGGATAAGGGAAAATATAAACAACCGGTTTTGGTTTCATCGACAGACGGGGTTGGGACTAAACTGCTGATTGCCCAGGAAGCGGGTATTCACAATACGGTGGGGATTGATCTTGTGGCTATGAATGTGAACGATATTTTATGCACGGGAGCAAAACCGCTATTCTTTTTAGATTATATTGCCTGCGGAAAAGTGAATCCCAAAGTTCTGAAAGATGTTGTGAGGGGGATTGCCAAAGGGTGCCGTGAATCAGGCATGAGTTTAATCGGCGGGGAAACGGCTGAAATGCCGGGCATGTATAAACCCCAGGAATACGATCTGGCTGGTTTTGCTGTCGGTATTGTGGAGCGGTCCAAAATTATTGACGGTTCCGGAATCCGTGCCGGGGATGTTGTGATCGGTTTTCCATCCAGCGGCTTTCATTCCAACGGATATTCATTGGTACGCAAGGTTTTTTCCAGCAGGGAGCAAAAACAACTGGCTAAAGATTTGTTGAAACCAACACGTATTTATGCCAAAGAAGTGAAGGCTTTAACGGAAAATTTTGCCATTAAAGGCATCGCGCATATGACAGGCGGTGCCTATTACGAAAAGCTGACAAAAATTTTGCCCAAAGGAAAATGTTTTGTGATTGAAAAGGGGAGCTGGCCGTTACCGAAAGTATTTCAAATTTTACAGAAAAAAGGTAGAATAGAAGACTCGGAAATGTATAGAACGTTTAATATGGGAATCGGGCTTGTTTGTGTTGTGCCGGCTCAAAGCTTTACAAAAATAAGCGCCTTTTTGAAAAAGAAAAGAATGCATCATTACAAAATCGGTTATGTTGTTAATAACACAAAACAAAAGATACGTTTAGAAAGTTCCAGCTCGAGTTTTAGTCATTAATCCTGAAAATTTTTTGATGAGATCACGCATCTCTAATAACTTTTTGGCAATAAGGAGTTTAAAATGAAAGTCCTTGTGGTCGGTTCCGGAGGACGGGAACATGTCCTGATTTGGAAAATCAAGCAAAGCCCTCATGTTTCAGAAATTTTCTGTGCGCCGGGTAATGGCGGTATTGCGAGTGACGCCAAATGCGTTGATATCCAGGCGACAGACATTGACGGCCTTTTAAAATTCGCAAAAGATCAAGGTGTTGAATTTACAATTGTCGGTCCGGAAGCGCCTCTCGCGGCTGGTATTGTCGACGCCTTTGAAGCGAAAAAGATGAAGATTTTTGGTCCCAGCAAAGCCGCGGCGCAGCTGGAAGGAAGCAAGGTCTTCGCGAAACAGTTTATGAAACGTTGCAATATTCCTACCGCGTCGTTCAAAGTCTTTGATGATCTTAATAAAGCCAAATCATTCCTGACAAAAGCCGAACATCCGATTGTTATTAAAGCGGATGGTTTGGCGGCCGGTAAAGGGGTTATCATCTGCAACGATTTGAATCAATCCATGGAAGCTGTGGATCAGATTATGCAGGACAAGGTTTTTAAAGAAGCCGGTAACCAGATTGTTATTGAAGAATGTCTTATCGGAGAAGAGGCCTCCATTCTGGCTATCAGTGACGGAGAGAACTATTGTATCCTCGACGCCTCTCAAGACCATAAACGTATTTTTGATGATGATTTGGGACCGAACACCGGCGGTATGGGAGCGTATTGTCCGGCGCCGGTTATTACGGAAGAATTAAAAACACAGATTGAAGCGCGGGTTATTGAGCCGGCGATACGCGGTATGCGTCGGGAAGGTATTCCATTTAAAGGTGTATTGTATGCCGGGTTAATATTAACGCAGGACGGACCGATGACACTGGAATTTAATGTCCGTTTTGGAGATCCGGAAGCACAAGCTGTTTTGCCGCGTTTGAAAAATGATCTAATGGAATTAATGGCTGCCAGTTGTGACGGCCGATTGAATGATATTGAATTAATTTGGGATAAACGGACATGTATTTGTGTTGTGATGAGTTCCGGTGGATATCCGGGAGCCTATAAGACCGGGTATGAAATTAAAGGTCTGGAACAATTTGCCACACCGACGGCTGACACACTGGTTTTTCATGCCGGCACAAAACAGGAAAACGGTAAGATTGTTACATCGGGCGGCCGTGTATTGGGTGTGACCAGTTTTGGTCAAACGATTGAAAAGGCCATTGAGAATGTCTATCATTCGGTTGAAAAAATCACCTTCGAACGATGCTTCTTTCGACGGGATATTGGAACAAAGGCGTTATTGGCCGGAGGGCCGACGCCGTCTTCAGGAAAACGGTAAAAACAGTTTTATAACACAGACTAGTGGGAGTTGATTATGAGTCAAGTTACAGTAGCCATTATGATGGGAAGTAAATCTGACGCAGACATTATGCGCGAGGCGGCCAACATGTTGGAAGAGTTTGGTGTTTCATGTGAAATGAGGGTTTTGTCCGCTCATCGTACACCAAGAGAATGCGCGGAATACGCGGAAAAATTTCGTAAGAACGGTGGAAAGGTTTTCATTTGCGGGGCGGGCGTTTCAGCCGCCTTATCAGGAGTTGTCGCCGCTCATACAACGTTGCCGGTGATTGGTGTTCCAATTGATGCGTCTCCGTTAGGCGGTATGGATGCTTTATTATCAACTGTTCAGATGCCTCCGGGAGTTCCCGTCGGAGCTGTTGCTATCGGTAAGTCTGGGGCTAAAAACGCCGCTCTTTTAGCCGTGCGTATTTTGAGTTTGTCTGATGAATCGCTTGTGGGAAAACTGGAACAATTTCGTGATAACAATAAAAAGAAGATTTTAGATACGAAATTGTAACTTTTATGTGATCTGTGGTCTGTGAACAAAAAACAGACCACGGAGCACGGAACACGGAGTAAATGAAAACAGAAATTATCGAAGTTCATCCACAGTATCCCGATCTTAAAGAGATTGCGCGGTGTGCCAAAGTTATTCGCCAGGGCGGGCTTGTTATTTTTCCGACGGAAACAGTTTATGGTATCGCAGCCGATTATAATAATCCCGAAGCTATTAGACGACTGGATGCGATTAAAAACAGGCCTAAAGACAAACCGTATTCTGTTCTTATTTCCCAACGCGGTTTAATTTCCAATTATACGCCGATGACAGACTCGCGTCTTTACAAGTTGATAGACGCGTATTGGCCGGGACCATTGACGGTTATTGTTCCTTCTATAGAGGAAGGGCAGACAGTCGGTGTCCGGATGCCGGATAATATTATTGCCCTAAAACTGGTGGCTGAATGTCAGTGCACTATTGCGGCTCCGTCGGCCAATCTGGAAGGAGAAGATCCCCCCAGTACATGTGCAGAAGCCTTAAAAGATTTGGATGGTCTGGTGGATTTAGCCATTGATGGAGGGCCGGCGCATTTCGGGCGGAGTTCCTCCATAGTTGATTTTACCACGAGTACACCGACTGTATTAAGAGAAGGGGCTATTTCTCAGGAGGATGTTGATCACATCGCGGGGAAAAAGACAATCCTTTTTGTTTGTACAGGAAACAGCTGCCGTTCGGTGATGGCTGAATATTTGTTAAAAAGTATGCTTAGCGGCCGCGATGATGTGGAAGTTTTGTCCGCGGGGACCGGGGTCTTTATTAATTCTACGGCCAGTTCGGAAACTATTTCTGTATTACGGAATGAAGGAATCGATCCAACTGGACATATTTCCCAGCCGGTTTCTTCGATATTATTAAAAAAGGCAGATTTGATTTTTGTCATGACCCGTAATCATCGTCAGCAGGTCTTAGAACGTGTCCCGGCGGTGGAAAATCGAGTCTATTTATTAAGAGAGTTTACCAACATTCCCGCGGATTTTCAGGGTGATCTGGATATCCCTGATCCAATCGGACGGTCGCATTTGGCTTATAGGGAATGTATGGAAGTCATTAAAGAAGCAATTAACAAGATTGTCGAGCTTGTCTAAGAACTATTGAACGGGGTGCCCTGTACCCAGAGACCCTGCGTCCCGGAAATGTTTCGGTTTTTCCGGGTTACGGGGAGGCTGGGTTTCGGGAGCTCCATTAATGAGAGAAAAATACTATGAAAGTTTACATTGGTGCCGATCATCGCGGCGTGCAGTACAAGGCCAAAATTATTAAAGAACTGGAAGCATTAGGGCTGGATGTGATTGATTTCGGCGCGCATGATGAATCCGCTAGTTGTGATTATCCCAAGGTGGCCTATAAAGTCGCAACAAGGGTTGCCCAGTCAAAAAACGCGCGTGGGGTGTTGGTTTGTATGTCGGGAATTGGTCAGAGCATGGCGGCGAATAAAGTTCCGGGTTCGTTTGCCGCGTTGTGTTATAATGCCGAAGCGGCCAAATTATCACGTCAGCATAACAACGCCAATGTACTTGTGTTAAGCTCAAAATTTGTTAAACCGAAAGAACTGCCGAAGATTTTAAAGGTTTGGTTTTCCACGGAATTTGAAGGCGGACGGCACCGTCGTCGGGTCAATCAAATGAGGAAGATTGAACAAGGGACACTTTGAATTAAATACGAAATCCGAAAGAAATTAAAAAAAGGCGTGCATCCCCGCTTTCGCGGGGATGACACTATTTCTTTTATAGTAAAGGAAAATGATGAACAATTTACAAAAAGCAGACCCTGACATTTATCAGGCCATCGAAGATGAATTAAAGCGTCAGCAGAATGATATCGAACTGATTGCCTCAGAAAATATTGTATCCGAAGCCGTGCTGGAGGCGCAAGGCAGTGTTTTAACAAATAAATATGCGGAAGGATATCCGGCGGCCCGCTATTATGACGGTTGTGAATATGTTGATATTGTTGAAAAATTGGCTATTGATCGTGCCAAAGAATTATTTGGCGCGGAGCATGTGAATGTGCAGCCGCATTCCGGTTCACAGGCGAACGCGGCTGTTTACCTGGCGGCTTTGGAATATGGTGATACGGTTTTAGCGTTAGACCTGGCTTCAGGTGGGCACTTAACACATGGACTGAAGATTAATTTTTCGGGTTTATCGTATAATTTTGTTTCGTATCAGGTGAGTAAAGAAACAGAAACGTTTGATTATGATGAAATTGAGGCGCTGGCCTTAAAACATAAACCGAAAATGATTGTTGCCGGGGCATCGGCGTATCCACGTATTATCGATTTTAAACGGTTTCGTGAAATTTGTGATAAAGTCGGGGCTATCCTTTTTGTGGATATGGCGCACATCGCCGGGCTGGTGGCGGCGGGTCTTCATCCGAATCCTGTGCCTTACGCGGAGTTCGTCACAACAACCACACATAAAACATTACGCGGTCCGCGCGGGGGAATGATTTTGTGTCGGGAAGAATTTGCCAAGAAAATTAACTCCCGTATTTTTCCGGGAACTCAGGGCGGCCCACTAATGCATGTTATTGCGGCCAAAGCTGTCGCTTTTAAAGAAGCTTTAAGTAATGATTTTAAAACATACCAAAAACAAATTGTGGCCAACGCAAAAGCCTTTGCGGATGAGCTGGAAAAATTAGGTTATCGTATTGTTTCCGGCGGAACGGATAATCATCTTTTACTTGTCGACTTAAGACCGAAGAATATTACAGGAAAAGACGCGGCGACAGCTTTAAATACGGTGGGCATTACGGTTAACAAAAATTTAATTCCGTTTGATCCGCAAAAACCGACAGTGACAAGCGGTGTCCGTATCGGAACGCCGGCAGTGACAAGTCGTGGTATGAAAGAAGAGCAGATGCGTACGATTGCCCAACTATCGGATCAGGCTGTTTTAAACAAAGATAATGATACTGAACTTCAGAAGATACGTAAAGATGTGCACCAATTAACCAAAGAATTTCCGATATATAAAGAATTGTAAAATGTTGAATGTAAAAAGTCATAAAAAAGGCGTTTGATATAAATATTGATTTTAAATGAGTGTTTTCACATTTTACTTTTAACTTTTGACGAGTCAAATTAATGAAATGTCCGTCTTGTTCGCATACCGAAACCAAAGTTGTTGATTCCCGCTTAAGCGGTGACGGCGCCTCTATCCGACGAAGAAGAGAATGTTTGGAATGTCAGCACCGTTTTACAACCTATGAGTATGTGGAACAAGTTCCTTTGATGGTGGTTAAGCGTGATGGTCGCCGGCAGCCTTTTGATCGTGAACGGATTGTCTCCGGGCTTATTAAGGCTTGTGAAAAACGCCCGATCAGTATTGAAAAGATTGAAGAATTGACATTGGACATTGAACGGGGTATTCAGCGAAAGTTTGACCGGGAGATCGGGACAAAAGATATCGGAGAAATGGTTATGGAAAAGCTGGCCGAGTTGGACGAAGTCGCGTATGTGCGTTTTGCTTCGGTTTACCGGCAGTTTAAAGATGTGAATCAATTCATGAGTGAATTGAAAATCATGTTGGACAAAAAATAGTGATCTGTGTTCGGTGGTCAGTGATCGGTTGTGATCACAGAAAGCAGACCACTGATCACATAGGGGTATATTATCATGTCAAAGTTAATAGAAGTTGAATTGAGTAAAATTATTATTGATGAAAAACGACAGGACCAGGTTATTGTCCTTAAAGAAAAAACGGGAGAGCGTCAGTTTCCCATTGTTATAGGGTTTTTGGAAGCGTCCAGTATTAAGATGAAGCTTTCCGGCATGGAGCCCCCGCGCCCCATGACACATGATCTTTTGGTTTCCACTATTGAAAGTTTGGGAGGGCGTCTGGAGCGCCTCATTATTGATAAAATGGAAGATAATACTTATCATGCCAAACTGGAATTAAAACGTGGAACAAAGAAGATTAAAGTAGATGCCCGTCCTTCCGACGGAATAGCGCTGGTTGTTCGGACCGGGGCTAAGATTTTTGTTGAGGAGGGGGTTATGGAAAAGTCGGCGCTTTTTAAAAACACATAGCCAATATTTTCCTGCCGCGATTTTCATGCATTCACCAAAAAAACAATTCATTTTTTACCTGGTCTTTTTCTTTATCCTCCTGATTGTTACTTTCATTTTGGCGGAAATCGGTATGCGGATCTATCACGTCGCGCATGAACGACGTGAATATATCTGGGTGCCGGATTATCATCTGGGTCATGCCCTGAGTCCCAACAATACATTTGTTTATTACGGTGATAAAAGCCATGCCGAATTTGTCACGCATCCCCGCACAAATAATTATGGTATGTTGCAAAGTGATGATGTCGATTTTGCGAAGGACGATACTGTTTTTCGTGTTGTTTTTTTAGGAGATTCTTTCACGGAAGGGATGCAGGTAGAAGAGGCGGACCGCTACGTGGAACGTTTGGAGCAGTGGTTTAATCAGCAGGATGTATTTAACGGAAAAAAAGTTCAGGTTATTAATGCGGGTGTTCGCGGATATTCTCCCATAACGCATTATTTGCATTACAAAAATAAGATCCGTCAGTTTAAACCAGATTTGGTAATCCTGCAATTATTCGCGAATGATGTTTTTGAGGACAATGCCTCCATGGCTAGAAGTGTTTTGGATGACAAGGGCCTGCCTGTCAAACTTAATGAATATTTTCTGGCCAAGTATGTCGACAGACAGGTTAAAGCCGGAGATATTATCTCCGTTGATTCATGGATCATGAAGGCGCATAAATTTCTAAAGAAGCACAGTAAGTTTTATCAATATATTTTTGTAACCCGGGAAAGAGGTCATAAAAAAGACCCTACGCATCAGGCAATGAAAGTTGAACCGCAATTCGCGGAAGGGTATCAGTTTTACGTTGTGCAGAATCATAATGAAAACGTTTTTGGTGAGCCGGACTTTCGCGGCCGGGGATGGAAACAGACAAAATATTTTATTTCCTCATTGAAAGATCTTGTGGAAAATGACGGCGCGCAATTTATGATGTTTTATATTCCTATTGAAGCTCAGTTGGATTTGGAAACATATGGACAGAATGGCCGTATGTTTTTCGGAGAAACAAAGCAGGGAATTTATATTAATGAACGTTTAAAGGAATTTGCCGAAGCAGAGAATATTCGTTTTTTGGATCTGCTGGGTCCCTTTAATGCGCGTGCGAAAGAAAAACTTTATTTGAATTGGGACGGACATTTAACGATCAGCGGCCATCGCGTTTTGGCTGAAGAACTAGCTGATTTTATGGATAAGGAATTATTTTAAGATATGTCTAAGGAATTTCCATATATTGAAAAATTACAACATATTGCTGCGCGACAAAAAGTGTCGGTCTATCTTGTCGGAGGGTACTTGCGTGATTATGTTCTTAAACGCGAGAATCATGACTTTGATTTTGCCGTCCAGAACAATGCCTTGAAGTTGGCAAAGAATTTTGCGGACCAAATAAAAGGCAGTTATATTCTTTTGGATGAAGACCATGGCTGCGCCCGTGTGGTCAAAAAAGAAAAAGGTAAAATCCTGACGTTTGATTTTGCCGACTTCCGCGCTTCGACGATAGAGGACGATCTCAAAAATCGCGATTTTACCATTAATACCTTAGTGGCTGATATCCAAAAACTAAAATCACTGGATACCATCGATGACCTGATCGAAGATAAAAAGCGCGCACTTAAAGACATTCAGTCCGGACGGATTAAGCGGACATCCATTAAAGCCTTGCGTGACGATCCGTTGCGCATGATGCGTGCGTTTAGTTTAAAAGCCGTTTTGGATTTTCGCATTGAGCTCAGTACGTTAAATCAAATTAAAAAAGAAAAAGATCTTTTAAGAGATGTTTCTCCCGAACGTGTCCGGGATGAATTATTCAAAATTCTTGAATCCGAAAGAACGACTACGGTCTTAAAGGAAATGGACCGTTACGGATTGTTATCGGTTGTCATTCCGCAAATTCGGATTATGGCGGGCTGCTCGCAGGGAGGTTATCATCATCTCGATGTCTGGCCGCATTCTTTAGAAGCGGTTTTTCAAATGGAGAAGATTCTAAAATCTCCCGAAAAACTGGGGTTGTCATCATTAGATGAATTAAATGCTTATTTAAATACGGACCTCGGGGGAGGACGCAGCCGTCGCGCGTTAATGAAGCTCGGCTGCCTGCTGCATGATATCGGAAAACCCGAAACGCGTAAAAAAGAAGGAGAGCGGTACACTTTTCACGGGCATGAGCATGCCGGTCAGAAAATTGTTAAAGAAATTGCCAAAATGCTTAAGTTATCAACGAAAGAACGTCATGCGTTAGAAGATATGGTGCGATGGCATTTGCGGCCGGGGTATTTATCCAATTTTAAAAAGCCCAGTGACCGGGCGGTGTTTCGTTATTTCCGCGACACAGAGGATGAATCGGTCAGCATTCTTTTATTATCGCTAGCCGACCAACGGGCAACACGCGGTCCATTAACAACGGACAGTGATCAAAAACATCATGAAAATATCTGTCTTGGGTTGGTTCACGAATATTTTGAAAAGCAAAAGGAAGAACCGTTTGTTCCTCTGATTAATGGAAATGACTTAATCAAAACGTTGAAACTTAAACCGTCCCCTCTGTTTAAATTGGTTTTGGATGAAGTAGAAGAACAGCAAGTTCTTCAAAAGATCAAAACAAAAACACAGGCGATGACCTTGGCCAGGAAGCTTGTTAAAGAAAAAAAGGATCCTGAATAGATATGAAAATTAAAAATACAACGGTCAACATCGTTCAAGGGGATATTACCTTATTAAAAGTGGATGCGATTATTAATACGGCTCATCCAACATTAAAAATGGAGGAAGGGCTGGCAGGTATGATTAAAAGTCGCGGTGGATCGGTCATTGAAGAGGAAGCTGTTGAAAAAGGGCCGTTGTCACCGGGGCAGGCCATTTGGACCAATGCGGGAGAGCTAGCTGCGAATTTTTTGATTCATACCGTCACAGTTAATGAACAGAAACAAATAAATCAGGATATCTTGCGATCCGCCGTTGCCAGCGCCTTAAAATGTACAGATGAAATCAAGGCGTATTCCATTGCCATTCCTGCCTTGGGTTGTGGTGTGGGCGGTTTTTCTGCCCTTGGCGCAGCTAAAATTATCGTGCAGGAAATTCTAAAATTCTGCCGGCATACCGATACCGGCGTGGGAGAAATAACGCTTTGTTTATATGATGATGAAACCTTTAAGGTTTTTGATAAAGAAGCGAGAGGTTATATTAAGCATGTATTAGAACATCTGGGAGACGAACCTTATTATACAACGGATATCATTATTGAGTTGCCGGAAGGCATTATTCTCATTGAACGGTCTAATCCTCCTTATGGATGGGCGCTTCCGGGTGGTTTTTTGGATCCTGGAGAAAATCAACGGGAAGCGGCTATCCGCGAAACAAAAGAAGAAACCAATATGGATTTAGAGGATCTGCGGGAATTTGGTGTCTATGGCGAGAAGGGCCGTGATCCACGTTTTCATACCATTACCACGGTCTTTGTTGGAAAAGGGGTGGGAACGCCCCAATTCGGCGATGATGCCAAAGGGTTAAAAATTGTTCCCTATGAAGAACTTATGAACCATGAGTATGCGTTTGATCATAAAGATGTCATCCGGCATTACTTAGAAGGCCGCCAGTCTTAAACCCGCCTAAATTAATGGATACTCTCTTTGTTTTTCCCTTCCGAACATGTTATATTTAACGTAAGAGATTGAAAACAAGTCACTTTTAGAAAAAGGTAAACTGTCCGAAAGGACAGGGCACAAAGCTTTAGAACCTAACCTTCCAACAAGGAGTGAAGAATGGTCGTCAGCTGTCTTAAAAAAAGTCTTACGGTTGTTTCTCTATTATTATTTCTTTGCAGTCCATCCGCGCTTTTTGCCGAAAGCCGTATTCTAACGGATGCGGAACTGGATGCTATAAGTGCTGGAAACCTCCCTGATATCCTGGCCAAACTTTCGGAAGAAAAAAATACTACAGATATTGGAAATGATGTCTTGTCCTTTTTGACTCCTTTTTTAGATCAAGGCGTTGCGGGAGCAATGTCCGGCCTGATTCAGGTTCATGCCACAGAGTCATCTAATGTGATTGTGCAGACAAATATTGTCGTTTTAACGAATATTCAGGGTGCGGATATTAATCTTTCGAATACAATTACCATAAATTAGATTTTAGGATTTTTATAACAAAAAAAGCCGTCTATTAAAGAATAGACGGCTTTTTTTATGAGAATTGTTTCGTTATGAAACAGTTGCTGAAATGGTTAAAAGACCATCGTAGCTTCCACCCGCGTCACCTAGCGAGAAAACTTCTGCGCCTGCTGGATCAGGGATAGTTGCGTTAGGGTCTAATGTCGCAAGACCGACGTACATTCTTAAAAAACCACCTGTTAATTCGGCAGGTGCTACTGTTTCACCGGCTAGGTCTTTTAGAAGTTTTTTCGGTCCGTGTCCGGCCAAAGGAACCTCTGCATTTGTTTCAACTCTGACAAATGTCATTGTTGATTTCCACCCAAGACCATTGTTTGGTGAGTTTGGATTGCTTCCTTCCTGGTATGTTACTGTAACACCAGGAGTTCCTGCTCCACCAGATGTCCCTACATCAATAGCGAAATAATGATCAGGGAAAAATACACCAAGGCTTTGATTAAGTGTCACAGGATTGAAGTCTAAAGCTGTTACTGGACTTCCAAATTGTCCTGATTGAGCATTAACTGGTGTAGCAATGATAGAGATGGATGTTGCAATCGGAATATCAATAGAAACGACAAAGTCTGCCGAATCATTTGTTTGCGCTTGGACAGATTGTCCCGATACAACCATTCCAGTCAAAAGCATTAATACGAGTGCGAATTTTTTCATTTCTTTTTCTCCTTTATTTGTTATTTCTTAGCCCGATAACTAGGGCCCCCATAATTTTTGGCTGATGTTTACAGCCAGGTAACGCTTTCCCGGTTACCTATAGATATACATAAAAATACAACGACCTGCATCGTATTTTGAAAAATTGGGTAAATTCTATGCGGATTTGGTTATATTCCGAAAGGTTCCTTACCTAAGTAAGTCTAATAAGTATACATCATTTCAAGGGAAAAAAACAAATAAATTTTTAGGGGTGGCCAAAAGAAGCTTTTCCGGCAAAATCCTATATGGCAGGTAGGGGATAGGGATGAATATTGTTATAAATGAAGCACTTACGACATTTTTTTGTTTGACGGATCGAGGGTTTTAAGGTAATCTAAATAGGCTTTTTTAGAGTAACCCTATATTTTAAGGAAAAACTATAAAAAA
>JAGQKQ010000329.1 GCA_020430005.1 Candidatus Omnitrophota bacterium | reverse complement strand
GATCGAGGCCAGCCGCGACGCCGACCACGATGGCTTCGTCGATCTGCTGCTGCAGGCGCGAGGGCCCGCGGTGATGGTGGGCCCCAAGGTGCTGCTGAGATCATATTCAAGAAAGAAATAAATTCTGCCGATGATAAAGAAGCAAAGCTGAAAGAAAAGACTGATGAATTTACGGAGAAGTTTGCTAATCCATATCTTGCTGCGGAGCGCGGTTTCATTGATGATGTAATAGAACCAAAGGATACACGCAAAAAGCTCATATATTACTTTGATATTTTAGAGACAAAAGTAGACAGCAATCCAAGAAAAAAGCACGGAAATATACCGCTTTGATATAGTTCACATCTTATTTTGATATACTTCGTTTTAAAAGAAAAAAGTCCCCCAATCCACGAATAACTCAATTGCTTTTGAAAAGGGTTTTGATTAATTTTGAGTTTGTTTATTTATGGCATCAGACCAAAAAAATAAACGAAGTTCTTTAAGGGATATTGTGTCAAAACCCTTGATACAAGCGGATTCCAAGACAATGCAGTATTCGGGACTCGGAATTCAGCTTGCAGCCACAATTGTCATCTTTTTTTTTATAGGATATTGGCTGGATGGTGTTTTTGATACAAAACCGATATTGATGCTGATATTCACTTTCCTTGGTTTTGGAGGCGCATTTTATAATTTTTTCCTGACTATTCAGGAGCTTTCAAAAAAGGAAAAAGAAGAACATAAATCAGAGAATGTAAAAGAGGATAAGAAGATTTGAATATTCCGAAAGGCTATGTAAAGTTTTCAGCATTTGTAATTATCTCTGGTATTATTGCTTCAGTCGTATTCATTCTTATAATTCAGGCTATTGGAAAACAGGCAGACGTTACAGCTGTTATTTCAAATCTAGTATTTTGTTTGGTGAATGTATTAGCCGGAGTTTTAATAGTAATATCAGGGCTTGATAAATCAAATTCGGTTTTTTTCTCCCGCTTACTTGGAAGTTTATTCGTCAGAATATTGATAATGGCTGCTTATGTAGCGCTTGGACTGGCAGTTTTTAAATTCGAGGAAATCAATTTTGTTATGTCGCTGTTTGTTTTTTACTTCTTATTCCTGGTCCTCGAAATGCTTTACATCTTCCCCAATAAAGAGAAATTAAAGGGAAGCAATAACTAGAAACCCAAATTAATATTTAAAGATTGAGCATTATAAATACTTTACCCGATCTTTTTAACTCATTCAGGAAGAATTTACTATTAATATTATTTGCAGTTACGCTGGCAATAGTCTCTATTCCCGTGCAGAATGCATTTGCCCAGGATGAACACAATAGTGAGCATAAGACTGACACAGACGCACAGATCGAAAGTACTGATAAGGTAGAGCATGAAGAGGAAGAAGATAAGCTCGATATTATTGAAAAGATCACCGACCACGATTACGTAGATTTTTATTTCCTTGGCAAACTCCATATGCCGCAGATTCCACCTATCCATATCGGTGGTATGACTATTGACCTCTCTCCAACCAAGATGACCTTTATGATGTTTGTTGCTTCAATTCTTCTCATTATAGTGATGACAAGCGCAGCAAGGATCAATACAAAGAACAGAGCCCCTAAAGGACTCGGAAATCTTGTCGAGGTGCTGGTTGTATTCGTCAGAGATGATATTGTAGTCCCAAATATGGGAAAAGGCGGTTTACCGTT
>JAGQKQ010000328.1 GCA_020430005.1 Candidatus Omnitrophota bacterium | reverse complement strand
ACTTCGTTATAGTAGAAAAGATTTGCTATAGCCTTCTTATAATTCTGTAGTTGGGTAAATGCCTTTTTTACTGTAGCATTTTCATCCGCAGGATTTTTTAGCTCAATAACCACCAGAGGAATCCCATTCACAAAAAGAACAATATCAGGTCGCTTATTGATGTTGTTCTGAATAACAGTGAATTGGTTACAGACAATAAACTCATTTCTTGAAACATCCTCAAAGTCAAAAAGCCATACCTTATCGCCTTGAACACCTTGATCGCCAAGATACTCAACCTCAACGCCATCGGTGAGCATGCGATGAAAGACCTCGTTGTTTTCAATCAAGTTTTGGCTCGGCAAATTAATGACCTGACGCAATGCCTGATCTTTAGCTTCAGACGACACATCAGGGTTGAGCTTGTTAATCGCCTGTATCAACCGACCCTTCAAAACAACATCGTCAAATTTGTCTCTTTCAGGAAATTCCGAATCCGGTGCAATAGAAGGGCCATGCACGTACATATATCCCTGAGCTTCTAAAAGCTCAATTGCCATGTGTTCTACAGCATCTTCGGTAATTTTAGGATTCATTTTCTATCTCCCCGTACTATTCCACTGATCAGCTTAGGGATCAATGTGTTCCTCAATTTCATTAGCTCCTCAATTTGGTTTCGGTTAAGTAAGACCTTCTGAAACATAGGCTCCACTTTTTTATTAAATTCATGAATTAATTCTTCGGGCGGGATCGGTAATAAATTTGATTTTAAATCAGCGATTGTTACATGCCCTAATCCTGTTGTCTGTTTTTGTTTCGCCAAATGAATAAAGAATTTCTTCAATATCTTCAACTGATAATAAACCCAAATCTTTCCGTATACCTTTTTGGGGATAACTTTAAAAGCGTGTTGATTTAATATTGCTTTTCCGCCAAACCATAAAAATATATCAATAGAAGTTTCCGGACTTCCCGACCATGAAAAGATTATTTCTTCATTGCCGATTAAGTATCTGTTATCTTTTACTTTCTGCGTATAACATGTTTGATCTGTAATACCATTTTTCAATTCCGCTATTTTTATGATTGGCAAAGCTCCTTCTTTATCTTGCTCAAAATCTTCTTGTTTAAACGCTGACCCGTTAATGTATTCGGCAATCTCGAAAATTGATTTTGTTTTCCAATCTTTAGGTATCTCGCCAATTTCCGTTGAGACCATTTCACCTGAAGTAGATAAATAAGGAGTTCCTTTTTTTGTTGGGAAATTAAAATCTACAAACCAATGTTTAAAGAGAAGTTCGGACAAGGCATTCAGCTTCTCATTTTCTTTTTTTAGCAATCGAATTTTTTCATCCAACGAAAATAAAATTCCAGCTATGTTTTTTTGCTCACTAACTGGAGGTAAAGCTATATCCATTTCCACAAAATCCCTCTGATAAAGATGAGGAATAACAGAACCTTCGGTTCTATATCTAATAAGATGCCTGAAAAAATGTGACTTCAAATAGTACCAAAGGTACCTTTGTTCTAGTTCCTCTCTATCTTTTCGTACTACAAAAACACCTGATGCAACAGTGGCTGGTTCTGGCAACTCATCAACATATGCAATTTTCCCAATAGTTCCATCTTTAGTCATCAATATGTCGTCTTGCTTAAGCATGATTTCTGGCGACTCATCATATCTATCCTTGGATATTCGTCCGACATTTTCCCAGTCAACA
>JAGQKQ010000327.1 GCA_020430005.1 Candidatus Omnitrophota bacterium | reverse complement strand
TCCTTATTTGAGTTATCATTCTCAGGCCGGAATTATGTTTCCACCGCAGAATATTGATCAACGTCTTCCGTTAAAAAGTAAAGTGATTGGGATTAAAATAAAAAGAGAAGCAAAGGCGTATCCTTTAGAAAATGTTCAGAATTTAACCGGGCCCATTACGGATAAGGTGGGTGGTCAGAAAGTTTTTATTTATCCTGCGGGTAAAGATGTAACCGTCACGGATAAAAAGGGGAATCGGATTCCTTCTGTTAAAGCTTATTGGTTTGCTTGGAGCGCGTTTAATCCGGAAACAAGTATTTATAAGAATTAAGTGGAGAATTAGTCGTCTGGTGTTTGGCGTCAGGGAGACCGGTGTATTTTAAACCGTAAACAAACCTCGGAGGGTTGTTTACGGTTCTCTTTCATTACGGATAACCGAAGACTTAATTGATGAACTTTACAGAAAATATTTTCCTCAGTTATTTAATCGTTTTTTGGGGCGGGGTGCTGGTGAGTTTCACGCCCTGTGTTTATCCGGTCATGCCTATCACCGCGAGTTTTATTGCCGGAGCCAATACAAAAGGCACGCGATGGATGGGGTTTTTAATATCTTTAGTGTATGTTTTTGGCTTAGCATTGACTTACTGCGCCTTAGCGGTTTTTGCCGCAATAACCGGCAAAGTTTTCGGTCAGATTCAAAATAATCCGTATATTTTTTTGGTGGTTGGTAATGTTTTGCTTTTTTTCGCGTTGGTGATGCTCGATGTTATTCCGTTACCGACGATTGCTTTATCATCACAGAATAAAAATAAACCAAAAAATTTGTGGGCGGTTATTTTATTTGGGATGGCGTCTGGGTTGATCGTCGGGCCATGTACGGCGCCGGTGCTTGGTTCGCTTCTTCTTTATATAGGATCAAAGCAGAATATTTTTCACGGCATTACATTGATGTTTGCGTTTTCGTATGGAGTGGGGGCTTCATTAATTCTAGTCGGAACCTTTAGCGGGCTTTTAAGCTCTTTGCCAAAGTCGGGTGTTTGGCTTGTCCGTGTTAAACAAGCCTCAGGAATTATTCTTTTGATTATTGCGGAATATTTCTTTGTCAAAGCAGGACAGCTATTCTTTTAATGTAGACATAAATAACAGGAACAATTATAATAGCGAGATTTTAAATTAACTTGAGAGGTATTAAACAAGGAGGAGAAGAATGTTGGAATTAACTAAAAAGAAATGGCTTTTATCGATAGTGCTGCTGGCCTTTGTATCAAGTTTTGCTGTGGCCGCTGAGATGGAAGAGGCGGAAAATGCTGAAGCTGTAGTGGAAGAAATGGCAGACGAGGTTGGTCATTTTGATATTGATGTGGGACATTCCACTATCGGTTTTGCGGTGAAGCATCTGCAAGTTGGAACAACCCGTGGTAGTTTTACCGATTATACAGGCAAGATTGCTTATGATCCGGAAGATTTAAGTTTATTTTCTGCGGATGTGACGATTCAAACCGCCAGTATTGATACAAAAGTTGAAGCACGGGACAAGCATTTAAAGAGTGGTGACTTCTTTGAAGTTGAAAAATATCCAACCATTACTTTTAAAAGCAATCGTTTGGAAAAACGTGGTGAAGGTATGGTATTGGTGGGAGACTTAACAATTAAAGAAGTAACGAAAACATTGACGGTTCCTGTAACAGTCTCCGGACCTGTCAACAGTCCTTTCGGTGCGAC
>JAGQKQ010000326.1 GCA_020430005.1 Candidatus Omnitrophota bacterium | reverse complement strand
GAAAAGCCGCAAGGAATCGAAATCGCCGGGATACCACTAAGGTTAGCCGAGATTGTAAAAATATCCGAAAGATACATACTTAATGGATCTTTCGCTTTTTCCCCAATTTTAAAGGCCGTCGTCGGAGCGGTTGGAGAAATAATCGCATCGCATGTTTTAAATGCCTCATCAAAATCCCGTTTGATTAATGTCCTCACTTTTAAACCGCGTAAATAATACGCATCGTAATATCCTGAAGAGAGTGAATATGTCCCCAGCATAATCCGCCGTTTGGGCTCATTACCGAAACCTTTATCACGGGTTTCTTCATAAAGATCCACAATGGCTGTTTTCCGTGTTTTGCCCGGTAAGGATCGCAATCCATATTGAATACCATCGAAACGGGCTAAATTGGAACTGGCTTCCGCTGTGGCAACAATATAATAAGTCGCCACCGCGTATTCCGTGTGCGGTAGAGAAATATCCACAAATTCCGCGCCCTGCTCTTTTAAAACATCAATCGCTTTTAAAATATTCTGACGGACATCCTCATCGATACCATCAATAAAGTATTCTTTGGGGATGCCGATTTTTAATCCCTTCACATCATTTTTTAATGCCTGCGTGTAATCCGGAACCGGAATATCAGTGGACGTGGAATCCATCGGATCATGTCCGGCCATAATATTCAATAAAATAGCGGCATCGGTAACGTCTTTCGTGATAGGACCAATTTGGTCTAAACTGGAAGCAAACGCGATTAATCCATAACGGGATACACGGCCGTAAGTCGGTTTTAATCCGACCACTCCACAAAATGCGGCCGGCTGACGGATAGAACCGCCGGTATCTGACCCGATCGACCAAATCGTCTGGTGCGCCGCCACAGCAGCCGCTGATCCTCCGGAAGATCCTCCGGGAACACGATCCAGATCCCAGGGATTTCTGGCCGGACCGTACGCCGAGTTTTCCGTAGACGATCCAAACGCGAATTCATCCATATTGGCGTTTCCGATAATCATGGCACCGGAATCTTTTAATTTACTAATAACAGTCGCATCATACGGCGCCTTAAAATTTTTTAGAATTTTCGAAGCACAGGTGGTTTCTTCACCAAGCATACACATATTGTCTTTAATCGCAATCGGAATAGGAAACGGCTGGCTTTGTTTTTGAGAAAAATCCGGAACATTCTCACTAAAATGGACATAAGAATTGACTTTGTCATTCACCGATTTAGCGTAGTCGGTCACTCCGGCAAAGACATCTTTGGCCGTTGTCTCATTTTTGGCCAACAAATCTTTAATTTCGTGGGCTGTGAGTTCGTTAAATTTCATTCAATAACCTTCGGGACTTTAAACGCACCGTTTTCTTTCTCAACCGCAATTTTCAGCGCCTCTTCATGGGGAAGTGACGCTTTTACTTCGTCTTCACGGTAAACATTTTTCATGGGCAGTGCGTGACTGGTGGGTTCAATGTTGGTCACATCCAGCTTCTCAAGCTTTGTGATATAGCCTAAGATTGCTTCCAAATCTTTCGTCAGCGGGGGCACCTCTTCATCTTCTAAATGAATACGGGCCAAACCGGCAATATAGCGAACATCGTTTTCTGAAATCATTTTTATAATTATATTTAGTATTAATAATTAATGAGAGAAATATGTTAACACTAAAGATCGAAAATCACAAGGGGTTATTTCGGCCGGGGCTAACACTATGTAACCCTTGTCATTGGAACAACTTT
>JAGQKQ010000325.1 GCA_020430005.1 Candidatus Omnitrophota bacterium | reverse complement strand
ATTAATCTAATGATGCTTAACCGTTTTGGGTTCGAGAAATTTTTTAATAGGAACAACAAAAAAGAAGGAATTTCGCAGGGAGTTATCGGATTTATCAAAGACTTCGAATATACCCCGTTAAAAGAAATTATTGACGGTATAAAAGACCATGGGATTATTAATCCGGTAATAGTTTTAATGGATGAAATAACCGACCCTCATAATATGGGTGCGATCATACGTTCTGCCGTATGTCTGGGCGCTGATGGAATCGTAATACCCCGCCACAACTCAGCAGAAGTTAACCATACTGTTTTCAAATCCTCTTCCGGGGCAGTAAATCATATCCAGATAGCAAAGGAAACGAACCTTGCCCATAGTATCGAATACCTGAAGAAGAATGGATACTGGATAGCCGGAACAGATCTCAAGGCTGATAAAACCATCTTCGAAACCGACCTCAAAATGCCGCTTGGGCTGGTTATCGGAAGTGAAGGAACGGGTATGCGAGACCTCATCCGTAAAAATTGTGATCTTTTATTACGCATACCTATGGCAGGCAAACTAGATTCGCTCAATGCTTCCGTATCAGCAGGAGTGTTTCTATATGAAATATTCAGACAGAAAAATATGTGATAAGTCTATGAGCTTTGAAGTTCTTCAGTGTTTTGTTGCCCTGAATATTGACTTAAATAATCATTTACTTTTTTGATAAGCCAGCCATCACGTGTACTTTCTACCCTTGTACTTAGACTTCTTAGAGCATATTCATTATAGCTTATCCTGAGTTTCGTAAGCTCATTAAGACATTTTAAAAAATCATACCTTAACTCTTTAAAATTTGCGGGTATTAATACAGTGTTTCGGAGAAAATGTTTAAAAGAATCGATTTGAGAAAACACTTCCTCAAACAACTCAAGCTCGTACGAACTCTTTAAAGTTATGGTCTTTAGATCCATCTTAAAATAAAGATTCTCTTTGTCTGAATTCAGTAATCCGCTAAAGACGGTCCTTTTTTCATATTCGAGAACCTTTTCGTATTCGTCTTTTTCATAGTACAATACTGCGCAGGAATAGTTATACAAAGTATCTTTTACAGCCGGATTTACTTTTTCTATTCCTATTTCTATAAACTTCTCCATTATATCTGTAGATTCAGTTCTCCTACACAGTATAAGAACATTTCTAAAAGTTATAAGATCTAAATATCCTTTCGGACTAATTGTATATACCTGTTTATCAACAACTTCAAACCAGTGATTAAGATACTCTACATCATAACTTCTTACACCGTTTCGAAAATTCATTTCATACAATAATGAAACCAGTTCATATATTCGGAATTTATCCTTATGGTGAAGAGCATCTTTCCTGTTTTTAAACTCCATCCGTAATTCATCAAATTTGCTCGTATCATTAATGTCTTCGATACTCACAAGAAAAAGAGAATACAACTTTATAATATCAGAACTTTCGTTTTCACGAAAATTATTATATAAGAAATCCAATAGATCTTTATAAACACTAATATCATAATTGGTAACAACATTCGCGCTTTGTAGATACCAAGGTAAAAACGCGTTCATCATATTTAACGAAGAAAATTTCTCTTTGGTTTTTAACTCATTGGCAATATTATATGAATCATCCATGGGAAATTTAGTGCAATAGGAACGAAGTTCATAATAGAATGTTAGATTTTCCAATTTCGAAAACTCATTAAGATTTGATTTTTCGATATGCTTTTTAAATTTTATCAGTT
>JAGQKQ010000324.1 GCA_020430005.1 Candidatus Omnitrophota bacterium | reverse complement strand
AGTTAGTGGAAGTTTAAAAATTCTTACCAAGGGTAAACCTTACGGATGATTTTTTTATTTATTTTACCGTAAAAGAAGTAGCCCAAAAACTTGGTGTTACGGAAGATTGGGTGCGCGATCTCATTCAAGCTAAAGAGCTTAAAGCAACAAAAATCAAGAAGTGGCGCATTAAACCAGAGGATTTAGATGAATTTATCAACTCAAGAAAAAATGTCTAAGAAGCAAATGCTTACAGACTATCATGCTAAATATTTTGCTTATGAGCTGACCAAGCAATGTCCCTCAGATAGTATTCAGAAATTAATGATTTCTTTAGCTGATGCGCAGGTTGATGTAAATCCGCATCAGGTTGATGCCGCACTATTTTCTTTTCGATCACCCTTTTCAAACGGTGTAATACTTGCTGATGAAGTTGGGCTAGGAAAAACAATAGAAGCTGGCATTGTTCTGTCACAGAAATGGGCTGAGGGGAAACGCAAGATTTTGATTATCGTTCCATCATCTTTGAGAAAACAGTGGAATGAAGAACTGGCTGAGAAGTTATTTCTTCCATCTGCAATAATTGAATCACCCTCTTTCAATAAAGATGTTAAGAATGGAGTCACTAATCCTTTTGACCGAAGAGAGGAAATTGTCATCGCCTCATATCATTTTGTAAAAAATAAAGAAGAATATATTCGGATGGTAAATTGGGATTTAGCTATTATTGATGAAGCTCACCGCTTACGTAATGTTTATCGAACAGATAATAAAATTGCAAAGACGATTCGTAGATCCCTTGAAAATATACCGAAGGTTCTATTGACCGCAACGCCTCTTCAGAATTCATTGTTGGAGTTATATGGCCTTTCCAGCTTTATTGATGAACATATTTTCGGGGATTTAAAAAGCTTTAAGGAGCAATTTACACGGACTATAGATGACTCTGTTTTTAATGATCTTCGGGAGCGTACAAGAAGGATTTGTCAGCGCACCTTGAGACACCAAGTTAAGGAATATGTTCCTTATACAAATCGTTTAGCTATTGTTCAGGAATTTATTCCCGGTACATCAGAGCAGAAATTATATGATTATGTTTCCGAATACCTCAGAAGAGATACTTTATATGCGTTGCCAACGGGTCAAAGGCAGTTAATCACACTAATACTGCGAAAATTATTGGCATCTTCGTCATACGCAATAACTAAAACATTATATTCATTGGTTAATCGTTTAGAAAATTTGGTTAAAAAAGATGCAATAATTAAGAAATCTCTACAAGAAGAATTAGCGGAAGATTATGAAGAGCTTTTTGAAACAGTTGATGAATGGAGTGATGAAGAAGTATTAGAGGAGGAACCAATATACACTGATGAAGAGTTGCAGGCCGTTAAGCAGGAAATCACTGACTTACGATCTTTTGCTGAATTGGCAGAAGGAATTACACATGACGCAAAAGGTAAGGTGCTTTTGCAAGCCCTTGAATTAGGTTTTCAAAAAGCGCATGAAACAGGCGCGGCAAAAAAAGCACTGATATTTACCGAATCTCGACGGACTCAAGAATATCTCTTTAATCTGCTTTCGCAATCAGAATATAAAGGAAAAATTGTTATTTTTAACGGAACAAATAACGATGATAATGCCAAAGTTATATATAAGGAGTGGCTGGAAAAATATAAAGGAACGGATGTAGTCTCTGGGTCGAGAGCGGCTGATAAGAGGGCGTCTTTGGTTGATTATTTTAAAAAACATGCAGAGATTATGATTGCCACAGAATC
>JAGQKQ010000323.1 GCA_020430005.1 Candidatus Omnitrophota bacterium | reverse complement strand
AGGGGCGCAACAGGGTACCCCAGAAATATTTTACTCATGGAAAATAGACGACAACGGCTTTTCTGGATCAATATTCTGCTGGCGACAGCCCTATTAATTATGGGGGCGGTCGGCGGGTTCTACTGGTGGCAGAACCGGTTCTCCACTTATAACAATGATCGGTATGGATTTTCTATTAAATATCCATCGGACTGGACTGTTTCGGAAAATACAAATGGGGCGGTCGTATTATTTTATTCACCGTTGGAAAACGACCTCGATATTTTTCAGGAAAATGTGAACATTGTTGTTCAGGATATTTCCCGGAATAAAATGGATGTTCGTGAATATACGGAATTGGCTATTCGTCAAATGGAAGTTGTTTTTAAGGATCAGATAGAAACAATGGAGTCAGAGCCTATTTATTTGGATGATAATCCCGCGTACAATTATGTTTTTGTCGGGAAAGGTCCGGAAGGTAATTTAAAGTATAAAAGTGTGTGGACATTAAAGGATTATGTGGCCTATCAAGTTACCTACACGTCTGTCGAATCCAGTTATGACCGGTATGTTAATAAAGTTAATAAAATGATTAAGTCGTTCAAGATTCGATGATCTTGCATGAAAAAGGTTGAGCGTGCGTTATGGCTGAAGGAAAAATGGAACCGCTTTGTCCTGTGTTCGGTGAGTGTGGCGGTTGCACATATCAGAACATTTCTTATCAGGAAGAATTGGCAGTTAAAAACAAGCAATTACAGGATCTTATTGAAGAGCGGTTGTCTGTTCAAAAAGATATTGTTCTTCCTGTGCAGGCATCCCCGGAATTTTATCATTATCGTCACCGGATTGATTTGAAATTAATTAAAACCCGCAGTAAAGATATCTTTATCGGTTTTACACCAGTTTCGGGCCGTGGTGTTCTGCCGGTTGAACAATGCCCTATTGCCCGCCGGGAAATATCCGATTATATTCCGACATTAAAAAAAGAAGTGCAGGAGAAATTGCCGGACAAGTATCGTATGGCTAATTTGACTGTACGAAGTGGTGATGCCAAAAAGGTGCTCTGGGGCGGCATCGGGCGAAGATCGCTGCAGCTTACGCCGGACAATTATTTCTGGACAGAGATTAATGGGCGGCGGATTTATTATTCTCTGGATACATTTTTTCAGGCCAATTTGTTTATTTTGCCGGCATTGTTTGATTTTATCCGTTCATTGGATATATGGACAGACCAATCACTATTCCTGGATTTATACGGCGGAGTAGGGCTTTTTGGTTTTGGTTTGGCGGATTATTGCCGCAAAGTTGTGTTGATAGAGGAAAATCCGGCTTCTGTCCGGCTGGCGCATTACAACTTGAATCAGCATCAACTGCGGCATGTTGATATCATTGAAGGCCGTGTGGAAGACCATATTCAGAAGGTCTGGGATAAATATTCTGCCTTTTCCCGTCGAATTGCCATGATTGATCCGCCGCGTGCCGGTTTAAGCGCCGAGGCCGCGGAGTTTATGGTCAATATGAAAGAACTGGATTATTTGATGTATTTGTCATGCCATCCGGAGGCGCTCATGCGTGACCTGAAAATTTTTATAGCTAATGGCTGGACTATTGAAACAATTAAGCCGTTCGATTTTTTTCCACGGACAAAACATTTGGAAACATTAGTTGTTTTGAAGAGTTAGAGGAAGAATGCTTGTCATCCCTGCGGAGGCAGGGATACAGTAATAATAAAATTCATAATGGATTCTCAAGCAAAAACTAGCAGTTTTTGCCCAGGAATGACATAAAGATTTAGGGATGATATGAAATACG
>JAGQKQ010000322.1 GCA_020430005.1 Candidatus Omnitrophota bacterium | reverse complement strand
AGATTCCGTTTCGAATGGTGTTCCGGATTATGTGTTCGCGATGTTTCAGGGAAAATTTGCTATCATTACACCGGCGCTTATCGCCGGAGCTTTTGCCGAACGTGTAAAGTTTAAAAGCTATTGCATTTTTATAACATTATGGACATTGCTTGTCTACTGTCCGCTTTGTTATTGGGTTTGGGCCAGTGATGGATTCCTTTATAAAGACGGCGCGATCGATTTTGCCGGAGGAACGGTTGTTCATATTTCTTCAGGAATCAGTGCGCTTGTGATTGCCATTTATCTGGGAGCTCGACGGGGATATCCTAAATCCGCGATGCATCCGAATAATTTGGTTTTGACACTACTAGGAGCCGGATTATTATGGGTAGGCTGGTTCGGGTTTAACGCCGGAAGTTCTGTAAACAGTAACATTGATACAGCCCGTGCGCTAACTGTAACACAGGTGGCGGCTGCGGCCGGCGCGCTTATGTGGATGCTAATCGAGGGATTTAAGCATGGCAAGGTTACGAGCCTGGGAGTGGCTAGTGGCATCTTGGCGGGATTAGTTGTTATTACACCAGCGGCCGGTGTTGTTCAGGTTCAAGGCGCTATAATTTTAGGTTTTTCTGCATCGCTCATTAGTTATTTCGCGATTCAACTGAAAACAAAATTGGGTTATGATGATACCTTAGACGTTTTTGGCATTCACGGTATCGCCGGTATTGCCGGAGCCTTATTGTTAACCTTTTTCATTCGTCCGGCCTGGATTGCTGAACAAGGAGAGGATTGGACGCTTATGGGACAGTTTGGCGTGCAGGCTTTTGCGGTTTTAGTCACAATTGTCTACGCGGTTGTGGTAACGCTTGTATTAACCTTCCTCATTGATAAACTCATCGGATTCCGTTTGGAAGATAAAGATGAAATGACAGGTCTTGATCATAGTCTTCATGGTGAACATGGTTATGGACTTTTAAACTTGAATTAATAACGTAGGAGGGATTATAATATGAAATTAATTACCGCGATTATACAGCCGGATAAGTTGGATGAAGTCAACGAGGCGCTAATAAAACAGGATATTACCCGCATTACCGTCAGTCGTGTAACCGGCCACGGACAAAAGGTTGAGGAAGAACTTTACAGAGGACAAGAGGTGGGTATTGATTTAAGTCCTAAAGTTCGTATCGATATTGCGTGTAATGAAGAGTTTGTTAAACCGATTTGTGATCTTATTATGAAAGCAGCCCGTCATGGTAACGGCCGGCTGGGAGATGGAAAAATCTTTATCACAAATCTAGATGAATGTATTCGCATCCGGACCGGACAGACGGGAAGCGAAGCAATATAAAAAGGATTATTCAGGGGCGGTAAAATAACCCGCCCCTGAATAACTTAAAATAATGATAAAAGCACTTATTGTTGGAGTTGGTGGTTTTTGTGGCGCAACGCTGAGATATCTCATCGGTCTTTTAGCCCATCGTCTGTCCGGAGGGCATTGGTTTCCTCATGGAACATTGACCGTCAATGTCGTCGGATGTTTTTTAATTGGATTAATTGTTGCTTTGGGAGAATCAAAAGGATTTCTTTCCCATAATCTTCATTTATTTCTGGTCATCGGATTGCTCGGAGGCTTCACAACCTTTTCATCCTTCGGACATGAAACGGCCGTTCTTTTTCGAAACGCACAGACAGGGGCTGTTTTTTTAAATGTCTTTTTACATTTCTTTTTATGTTTTATTGCCGTTTTTATCGGGCATGAATTAGGAAAGGTTCTTTAAAGATGACAAAAACAAAAATTCTCTTTGTTTGTATTCATAATTCTGCAC
>JAGQKQ010000321.1 GCA_020430005.1 Candidatus Omnitrophota bacterium | reverse complement strand
GACATATTATTTTTCTAAAACTTTTAAAGCGGCGGAACGGACATTCATGTTCCGATCATTCTTTGATATTTCAGTTAACCGTTCATTTAAGATTTTATCGTTCAAATGACCGGCGGCGTTAATAGCCGATAAGATTAATTGGGTCTGCTCTTCCGGATCGACTTCCTCGTAATTTTCGAGATATTGGCGGTTAAGTAAATTCAGTAAAATATCCCGGCCCGAAACATCGTCCATATTGGCTAAAGAAATAGCTGCCCCCCATTGTACGTTCGCTTCGGAATCTTGCAATGCTTTTTTTAACTTTGATCGCGATGAACTGTCTTCAATGTTTCCGATGGCAACCACCGTGACCGATCTTATACGGGCATTGGCATGATCCAGATATTCGTACAATGTGTCCAAGGCCTCCGGGTCTCTCAGCATGCCTAAAGAATAAATCAAAGCCGCGACGTTTTCTTCTTTTTCGTCGGTTAACCCGTTAATAAGGACTTGGGTAAATCTTTTATTCTCGGTTCGTCCCATGGCCAAGGCCAGATATTGACGAACGCGGTTATCATCATGCCGTGATGCTTTGAAGACGCTTTCCAATTCGTTATAAAAGCGCTCCTCTTTTGGAACATGTTGAGGATTGGACAAAAATTTTGATAATTCAAAGGCACCTTGAAAACGTTCATTCTCTTTCATTTTAGAAATGAAAAAAGCGCTTTGCCATCGCTTATCTTTGCCTCCGGCTTTGACATCCGCCAGATAATCGTAAGCGTTCCGGTTTTCACGGGTCAGCAGATGCATGCCGGCAAAAAGTAATAAACAAAATACGGCAATCAAAAACGGTATAATAAAGAACGAATGAACAATAATCTTAAAGAAAGATTTTTCTTCTGGTTCTTCCGTGGCATTGTCACCGTTCGAGTTATGATCGTGATTCAATTTTTCTGAGCTCATTGCTTTGTTTCAATTATAGCAATCAATTGCGTTTTAAAAAGTTTTTTTTAATAAATTTATAATTATGTTTTATCAATGGCGGTGATTTGTTCTTTGGCTTCTTCCAGAGAACGGCAAGGTGTGGCGCTGTCCGCAAGTATTAAGCATGTGTTTTTATGATTAAATTCCAGCATGCCGGCCCCGATGGCATAAAATGTTTCAGCCGCATTCTGCGTCAATTTTAAAACACCCTCTTTGAGCAGGGCCAACAGCGGGGCGTGGTCGGCAAGGACACCGAAAGATCCTTCCTGACCGGGAGCGCTCAAAGCCTGGATGTCCTCATCAAAAACTTTTCCATCCGGTGTAATAATTGATAAATGATAAGCCTTCATGTTCTACCTTAAATTAATAATTATAGTGTTTTGGCTTTTTCCAAAACGTCCTCAATACTTCCGACTAAATAAAAAGCCTGTTCGGGAACGTTGTCATGCTTTCCCTCAAGTAGTTCTTTGAAGGAACGAATCGTGTCTTCAAGCTGAACATAACGTCCTTTCATCCCGGTAAATTGTTCGGCCACATGAAACGGCTGTGATAAAAATTTCTGAACTTTTCTCGCCCGTGTTACAGTCAGCCTGTCTTCTTCTGAAAGCTCGTCCATCCCGAGGATGGCAATAATATCCTGAAGTTCTTTGTAGCGTTGCAGAATTTCTTGAACACCACGGGCTGTTTGATAATGCTCTTCTCCGACGATATCCGGTGTTAAAATACTTGAAGTGGATGATAACGGATCAACCGCCGGGTAGATTCCCAACTCGGCGATTGGACGGGAAAGTTCTGTCGTCGCGTCCAAGTGGGCAAAGGTTGTCGCCGGGGCCGGATCAGTATAGTCATCGGCTGG
>JAGQKQ010000320.1 GCA_020430005.1 Candidatus Omnitrophota bacterium | reverse complement strand
TGGAGTCCGGACTTTCCTCACTTTTCCCTTGCGAGAAAACGCGCGATTGCCCAATGGAATAGAGATAAACTTTTAAAGAACTATTTTTTTGGTTTTAAAACTTCATTCAATGCTTCATTAGCCAATTTGTCAGCATCCTTATTATCTTCTCTGCTTACATGAAATATCTCGAATGGCTTTCCTAATATTCGAATTTCTTCCTTAAATTTCAAAGATAAATCTCTTAACCTTTCATTTCTTATGATGTATTTACCGGTCAATTGGTTTACCATCAGTTCACTATCAGAATAAAACTCTATTTTATCATAATTAATTTCAACATTATGAAGTAATTCTAAACTTTTGACCAATGCACTGTATTCAGAATAATTATTGGTTTGTTTACCAATATACTCGTTATAGGTCGCGATGGTATTTCCATATTCGTCATAAACTGCAATACCAATAGCGGCGTCTCCCGGGTTTCCCCTGGAAGCGCCGTCTGTATGAACTTTTATTGTTTTATTTGGACTCACTCAGATTCGGAATTGACAAGGCTATCGTCTATTAATATTCTGCCGCATGATTGGCAGGTAAATATTTTTTGTGCAGACCGGATCTCAATTACTCTTTGAGGTGGGATCGAATTGAAACATCCGCTGCAGTTTTCTTTCCTCACTATCGCAATCGCTTCACCTTTATATGAATTATTTATTCTGTTATAAAGATTCTGTTTGTCTTCTTCAAGCTGTTTTAAAAGCTCTTTCCTTTTTTCATTAAGTTCTTTCTCTTCTTCCTCGTATTGTTTGTTTAGCTCATCAAGTTTAGATTGACTTTCTTCCAGTTCGTTTGTTTCTTCTTCAAATTTCTTTTTGTAGTTTTCGGATTTTGTTGAATGATCTTCTATCTCTGATATTATTTCTTTTATCCTTTTTTCATTTTTTTCAACAATAACGAAATTAGAATCTATTGATTTGACGATATCGTCATATTCTTTATTTGATTTTACATCGTACTTCTGTTCATCATACTTACTGATGATCTCTTCACACTTTTTATTCTCCTTGGTTAATTCTTGCTCTTCTTTGTCCAGTTTAGCGATTAGTTTCTCGTATTGATCAATATGAGTTTTGTAGTCTTTTACGTTGTCCTGCAATTTCTTAATAAGATGAGGCAGGTCACCTTTTTCTTCCTCAATGTCTGCCAGTTCGGCATCCACCTGGGTCAGTTCGTAAAATACCATTAATTTGTCCCGGATCTGCTGTATCGGCTGGATATGTTCGTGCATTGAATATTCAACAACCCTTGTCTCCACATCTTTCGAGGAGGGGTCGTTAATCAGTTCTTCATTTTGATTCTCTTGCATGATTATAATATTATTAAATTTACTTTATTATTTACAAACAACACTGCGTCAGCTTCTTTTCTAGTGCATCTCTCTATATGTATGTCACTTTCGGAATCATTAACAATAGCCAATCTTTTTAGGTATTTATTCTTGTGAATAGGCTCTGAAATATTTTTGTTAAATCGTTTTACTAAATCAGAGTATTCAATTTTTTTCTTAAAAGTGATTATTGATCCGTCAGATCTATTCTCTCTTTTCCTGAAGTCGTATATCTCGTATGCTACTTCTTCATATGGATGAGTTTCCAGCATATTATCCAGAACATCATTTAATACGGATTCATCGCATTCTACCTCAAGCCGAGTCTCATTGTTTTGGGAGAGTTTTTTTTGCTTTCCCAAATGGGGGTTACTTTTACTCCCCGGTTTGTAGGTTCCGACTCCCATGATCCGGAATGAACACATTGTATATTCCCCAATTTTTCCTGCCCCTT
>JAGQKQ010000031.1 GCA_020430005.1 Candidatus Omnitrophota bacterium | reverse complement strand
TCGTAATTGTTTTGTAATCAATGGTGTCCTTCAAGTTATCACTTTGGATGGACGGTGACGCGTCGAAGTCCATTTTGATATTGATGATCACATCCTGCTCAATATCCCGTTCCCAGTCATTGGCACCGATCACCGTTCTTAACCGCAAATCTGTAATTCGTATTTTAGCCATCCCTTACTCCTTCGCCCCTTCTAGGGCGTTCGTCGTAGATTTAAGATATAAGATGCAAGATATCTGTGGTGATGTCTCTTCGAGACCTTACATAGGTTTTACTTATGTCATACATCTTAAATCTTACTTCTTACTTAGGTGTTCCCCGCCATCAACAAAGATGATTTCTCCTGTGATATACGGATTTTGAACCAGAAACATTACAGTGTCCGCAATATAAGCAGGCTCACCTTTTTTCCGCAGAGGAATCTTTTCCTTGAGCCGCTTTAAATAGCCGCTCTTTGCCCCCTCCGGGGCCAAAATAAATCCCGGGGCAATCCCGTTTACTCTAATATTGGGGGCCAATTCGACAGCCGCCATTCTTGTTAACTCGGTCAACGCTTTTTTAGATAACAGGTAGGTTGTATGCTGAGTCTCATCCTTGCTAACATTCGTATCTAGAATATTAATCACCGATCCCTTACGACACGCTTTGGCAAAGCCCTGAATAAGAATAAACGGCGCCTTGAAATTAATATTCATATGCTGATTCCATGATTTCAAAGAGGCCTGTTTTATACTCGACTTTTCAAATAAGGACGCATTGTTAACCAGGAGCATCAGTCCGGGAAACTTCTTGACCACCGCCTTCACCAACTGGTTGGCATCTTTTTCATTGCCCAGATCACATTGAAATAAGTGGCATTGCCGGCCAAGGTTTTGGACAGCCTTAACAACCTTTAACGCCTCTTTACGGGAACGGTTATAATGCAGCGCAATATCAAAACCTTCGCCCGCCAGCTTTACAGCTATTTCAGCCCCAATACGCCGCGCGCCGCCGGTAATCAAAACACTTTTTTGACTGGATTTTGCCATTCCTTCTCCTAAATCTTTGAATTGTAATCAACAGCGCATATTAACACACGCTAAAATCAGTGTCAATTTAATCGGTTTTACAAAATTCTTCTTGTTCAAATGAATGGACGCGGTATAATTTGGCTTAAACACCCAGTACCCCAGCGACCATGCAGCCCAGAAGAATCTCTTGATCACCGGGTCACAGGGTCTCTTGGTCACCTAAGCAAAAAGATATCATTATGGCAAAGACAACTTCCCTAAAAGAAGGCGATGTAGCCCCGGCCTTTGACCTGCCGGCTTCCGGAAGCGCCAGAAATATCACGCTGAAAAGCTTCAAAGGCAAAAAGAATGTCGTCTTGTACTTTTATCCGAAAGACGATACCCAGGGATGCACAACAGAAGCCTGCAATTTTCGCGACAATATAAAGAATATTGAAAAGTTCGATACCATTGTTTTGGGTATCAGTCCGGATGGTATTGCCAAGCATGAAAAATTTACCAATAAATACAAACTTCCTTTTCCATTACTAAGCGATGAAGATAAGAAAGTGTGTGAAGCCTACGGCGTTTGGGTGGAAAAAAATATGTATGGTCGGAAGTATATGGGTGTCGCCCGGTCAACATTTATCATCGGTAAGGATGGAAAACTGAAGAAAATCTTTCCTAAGGTCAAACCGAAAGAACATGCCGCAGAAGTCCTGGAGTTTCTTAAAACCCTATAAAGTAAGTATAGTTTTTCGAGCAATGAGCGACTAGCAACCAGTGACTAGTTAAATACCCAGTCTAACTCCGGTTGAGCGTCCGGCCAATATTCATCTTTGACAAGAATCACTTTTCCGCTTTTCTTTTCCACAACAACTAAAACACTGGGCATATTCAATATCGGTTGTGAACGAAATTCCACAAACCAATGGTCTGCGTATTTCTGAGCATATTGATCCGAACGGACCATCGGCTCAAGTTTACGGAAATATTTCGGAAATGTTGTCTTATCAATTTCGTCTTTGGCGATGCGCATAGCTGCCGGTCCGCCCATACCTGTAATCCAATTATGGACCGGAGCTTCAGAAGCCAGGGCTTCCCCACTGATAACCATAGTTAGCAAAAAAATCATCAATAAACGGTGCATACCATTTCCCCTTTCATTTGCCGTATTTTACACGGCAGAGGTATGAGGTAAGCATTAAGAGGTAGAAAAAACTCCTTACGACATACCTCTTATCTCCTACCTCTAGCTATATCGCAAGTATAAAATATGGGCTGGTTGAATGCCAATCGGATGGATTTTAGGGGATTTTCTCGAAATGCTGATAGTCTTTCAGGGATTGCCAATGCCCACCCCATTCCCAGCCTAATTCGAGGAATTTCTGGGTCACAGGATGGTCTTCGGTCAAGGTCCCGGGCTGGTTGGGATCGTACAGGGCTCCCGGGGGAAGGGTTAGATTTCCCTTAATATAGGGATTCAAAGCCGGGTTGATATCAATTGCATAACCATAGGCATGATTTGACAAATTGCCGCCACCGGTTTTCACCCGAAAATTAAAGGCCGAGGTATTATTGGCGGCCATAGATAAATCATCATCCCAGCGCCCGTCTTTCAAAAACCGCGGATCGGAAATAGGAATAACTGAGGCAAAAGGAAAATTTGCCTCCAAAGCTGTTTCAAACACCTGCCGGATATCATCCGCTAAACGTTCATCAATAACAACCTGTCCGCGATGGATATCTCCGTCCAAACCCACATACTGAACTTCTACAACTTCCTGATGATTTTTAATTTCGGGAGGACATTCAGGATGAAGATTGAGAAAAACTTCCTCTTCAGATTTAGCGCTGTCAACTATACTCTGCTCACCATAACTTAATCCACTTGAGACGAGTAATAACAGAAATAAAAAATTAAATCCCAAAATTCTCAACATAGTTATGTCTTACCATTAGCGAATAAACGCTTTCCTATAATAAAAGTAAGTCCCGCTATTATAAAGGGCAAAAACAAAGTTACAAAAAAATTAATAGGCTCCTCTTTCATTTTAGAGCCATCTGGTAATTTTATTATCCCGTTAAGAATAGAAAAAAGAAAAAATGAGATAAAAGCAATAGTGCTTGTAGGTAATGACTCTTTTATCGGAGGAACAGTAAAATTATTAGCCTTAAGAAAATATCGATAAAGAATAACATAGCCAGCAACCGCGAGCACAACAAGCAAAAACATTAAGTACTCTAAGAAAATAGATTCTGTATTTATTTCCTGTTCATTAAAAAATAAACTTCCGCAGAAGCCTACAATCACAATACAATAAGATGCAATTAATCCTTTAATAGACTTTACTGTCAGCTTTTTTAAACACTGCCAACCAAACCAAAAACCCATAAAACCAGGAATAGTCATTAATAAAATTGGAAAAAGCATACCAATAAATTCAAGAAAGCTAGAAGCATCGTATGACTCGGGCTGAAATGTAAAAATAATTTTGGGTATCCAATAAAAACCAAACCCTATCCCCAGTGCGGACAAAATTTTAATAGGATTCACTTTCATTCTTTTCCCTCCTTATTAGCCAAACACGTATTTTTAATGTACTTCTCTAAAATATCAATAAACTCTTCCTTAATATTATCGCCTTTTAGGGTGGTGTGCTGTTGTCCATCAACGTAAACAGGCGCGACCGGTTTTTCCGACGCCCCAGGCAAACTGATACCGATATTGGCATGACGGCTTTCCCCCGGGCCATTAACCACACATCCCATTACCGCGATCTTTAATTTTTCCACACCGGGGTATTCTTTTTTCCAATGCGGCATCTTACGTTCAATATGTTCATTAATATCCATCGCGAGGATTTGAAAATAATTACTGCTGGTTCGTCCGCATCCCGGACAGCTGGTCACACTCGGCTTAAAATACCGCAAGCCCATCGACTGTAACAAATGCTTACAAACTTCCACTTCACGCGAACGCGGCACATCCGGCTGTGGTGTTAGTGATACACGGATAGTATCGCCGATGCCTTGTTGCAATAAAATTCCTAACGCCGCCGAACTGGACGCGATCCCCTGAATTTGCGCGCCGGCTTCGGTCAAACCCAAATGCAAAACATAATCGCATTGTTCTGATAAACGCTGATAAACGGTCACCATATCTTGTAAAATAGACATCTTGACGCTCAGTGTAATCTTGTCTTTCCCTAAACCGATTTCTTGCGCCAACCCGGCACTGGTTAACGCCGAGGTAATCATGGCCTCATAAGTGACTTCTTTAAAATCTTTGGGCTGGTCGAGTTTAGCATTTTCATCCATCAGGTTGGTTAACAACTCCTGATCCAGCGATCCCCAATTTACTCCAATCCGGACCGGTTTATTATGTTCAATGGCAACTTTAATAATCGCACTGAAATTTTCATCATGCCGCTCTCCTTTACCCACATTGCCCGGATTAATCCGATATTTGGCCAACGCCTTGGCGCAGTCCGGATGTTTGGTCAACAAGGTATGCCCATTAAAATGAAAATCCCCGATAATCGGTGTTTTATACCCTTCATCCCGCAGACGCTGAATAATATGCGGCACAGCCCGCGCGGCATCGTCATCATTCACCGTCCAGCGTACCAGTTCGCTACCGGCCTCAATCAATTCTTTCGTTTGCGTTAATGTGCGTTCAATATCAGCGGTCGGTGTGTCGGTCATCGATTGGACAACCACCGGATAATCACTGCCAACCGGCACATCGCCTATCATCACAGTTGGTGTTTTTCTTCGGGGTTTAAGCTGCATGTTTTCCTTATTATTCGTTATTGGGTTACGTAGCTAGAAACGGTTATCGTATAACGGAAACCGGCACGTTGACCGAAAAACGCTTTATGTTTCAAGCCGCGTAACCGATTGCCGTAACACGAAATTGATAGTTTACTAATCAATTAATCATGTTATAATGCGATTTTCAGTCGCAGAATTAAGATATAAGCTGTAAGATTTAAGAAAAGGCTTGATAGTCTTTTCATTGATTTTAGGCCTTTTTTCGTATATCTTAGTTCTTAGATTATAGAGACGATATGATTAGAATTCAACCGATAAATTCTGGATGAAAGGAGTATAAGTTATCTTAGATCTTATTTCTTATAACTTACACCTAGAATAATGGATATTTATTTAGCCAAAACACAAGGATTCTGCGCCGGCGTTTCGTTTGCTATTGACATTGTTGACCAGGCTCTGGCCAAATACGGGGCCCCTTTGTATGTGTATCATGAAATTGTTCATAACACTTACGTAGTCAATGAATTCCGTAAAAAAGGCGTTATCTTTGTCGAAGATGTTAATGAGGTTCCCGAAGGCTCCCGCATTATTTTCAGCGCGCATGGTGTGCCGCCTCAAGTAGTAGAGAATGCCAGAAAACGACAGCTGAAATTTGTGGATGCCACATGCCCTTTGGTTACCAAGGTGCATAACGAAGCCGTAAAGTTCTCTCAGAAAAAACATGAAACGGTTCTCATCGGACATCGCGGGCATCAAGAGTTGATCGGAACATCCGGATACGTTGAGCCCGAACTTCTTCATATTGTGGAAGACGAAGAAGACATTGATAACTTAAATATCGACCCGCAAGCCGAGGTTGCTTTTATTACACAAACAACATTATCAGTCGATGACACAACGGCGATGATTGAAAAACTGAAACAAAAATTTCCAAACTTGCAGTCTCCTCCCCGTTCTGACTTGTGTTACGCCACCCAGAACCGTCAGGATGCGGTTAAAGAATTGGCGCGCATGTGCGATATTATTATTATCTGCGGATCACCCAACAGTTCCAACAGTAACCGTTTACGGGAAACCGGTGAAAAAGCGGGATGTGAAAGCTACATCATTGATACAGTCGGGGAATTAGACATCAACCTTCTCAAAGGTAAACAAAAAGTCGGCATCAGTTCCGGCGCTTCTGTTCCCCGTATTATCGTCGATGAACTTGTAGAATATATACAAGAGCATTATCCTAACGCGATCGTTCACAATTTTGAAAACCCTGAAAAAAATATTGTGTTCGCCCTTCCCGAAATTGAAAACACATTAAAGTAAAACAACGGCCCATGGCAAAATTAATTATAGATAATGACGAATTTGAAATTCCCGATGGTGAACAAATCGCCGAAGTCTGTGAAAATGCCGGTATTCCGTTCAGTTGTAACTCCGGTGTTTGTGGAACATGTCAGATTGAAATCATCGAAGGCGCGGAAAATCTGAACGAACTCAATGACGAAGAGAATGATTTAGGCATGGATCAAAACAACCGCTTGAGTTGTCAATGCCGCATCAACGGCGGCACGGTAAAAGTGACGTATTAAAAATGTCGCTCGTTGCTCGCTAACACTGAAGTCAATCACAATGAAAAAGTTTTCGCTAACAACAACCTCTATTGATACCCAACGTCTCCGTGAGGAACTTCGTGACGATTCCTGCGGCGCCTATGCGTCTTTTGAAGGCTGGGTACGTAATCATCATCAAGACCGTTCCGTCGAATATCTGGAATATGAAGCTCTGGAAGAGCTTTGTGTCTCAGAAGCTGAAACAATTTTTAACGAAGCCCGAGAACAGTTTGACATCACAAATGTCCGCTGTGTCCATCGTATTGGAAAATTAAATATTTCGGATATGGCTGTTTGGGTTGGTGTGACCGCTTCTCATCGCGATGCCGCCTTTAAAGCCTGCCGTTATATTATCGATGAAATTAAATCCCGGCTTCCTATTTGGAAAAAAGAATTTTATCGCGAAGGGGATTCCATCTGGGTTAACTGCGCACAAAATACCGAACAAACAACGGCTCATTCCAAAGAAGATGAATTTTACAGCCGTCAAACCATTCTGACCGACATTGGTCTGTCCGGACAAAAAAAACTAAAAGATGCCCGTGTACTGGTTGTCGGTGCCGGTGGATTAGGCAGCTCCGCTTTAATGGCTTTAGCCGGAGCCGGGGTCGGACACATCGGGATTTGCGAATATGACAAATTAGATATTAGCAATTTGCATCGACAACATCTCTACACTGTTTCCGACGTTGGCAAACCGAAAATCGATTTGGCGGCAAGCCGCTTGCAGGCTCTAAACCCCTATATCAAGATTATAAAACATCCAGAACGGCTGGATGCCGGCAATGTTGAAAATCTTATCAACGATTATGAGATTATTTGTGATTGCACGGACAATTTTGTGACAAAATTTTTGTTGAACGATTCATGCGTTTTAAACCAAAAACCACTGGTGCAAGCAAGCATTTACCAACATGAAGGTCAAATCCGCACCTTCCTTCCGGAAGCATCCGGGTGCCTGCGTTGTTTGTGGCCGGAAATTCCTAAACCGGGTTGTGTTGGTACTTGTACGGAAGCGGGTGTCATTGGCACCTTACCGGGCACATTCGGATACCTTCAGGCCCATGAAATTATCAAACTCATTTTAAACAAAAAGAGTGCCTTGACTCAACACACCCTACTGATGAATCTGGATACGTTTGAAACACAAAAACTTCAACAGACGCGTGAAACGCGATGTCCGCTCTGCAGCGATCATCCGAAAATTACAAAAATTATTCCCGATCATTACCACCGCCTATCAAACATTTCGATTAATATTGAATCCATTGCCAAAACGGAACTCGATACTTTTACGTTTATTGATCTTCGGGAATCCTTTGAGCGAACATTTGCTCCGGTAAATCAACTGACCCATGTCCATTGGCCCTTCAGCAAACGCAAGAATCAATCCTTTTCGTTTGAACCGGACAAAAAATACTTACTGTTCTGTGCAAAAGGCATACGAAGCCTAGCAGCCACGGAGGAACTTCATCAAGAAGGCATTACAAACACATATTCTTTGGAAAATGGCGTCGATGCCATCCAACAATACTTTAAATCTTAAATTATGAATTCAACACTCCCGGAATTTTTGCTGGAATCGAATATTGATATTGTTCCTTCCGCCCTTCTTTCCGACTACACAACATTTCGTTTGGGAGGTCAATGCCAGGCTCTCTTAAAATGCCAAACCCCCGAAGAATTAATAACGATTGTTAAACTTTTAATTCAACATCACAAGAAATTTATTCTGATTGGGGGAGGGTCCAATCTGGTTGTTTCCGACCAGGGCTTAGAGTGTTATGTTATCCGTTACTTAAGCGACTCTCCAATTATTGAAAGGAATAATACCACATTAATGGTCTCCGGCAGCACAATTCTGGATGACTTGGTTATCTATGCCGCCGAAAATGGACTTCAAGGAATTAATTATTGCAGCGGAATCCCAGGAACGGTTGGTGGAGCGGTTGCAGGAAACGCCGGGGCTTTCGGTCAACAAGTTGGGGACATTGTCAAAAGCGTTACCCTTATCGATAAAGCCGGACAAATCAAAACCGTTACACCAGATCAATTAGGTTTCGCGTACCGACATTCTCATTTAAAAGAAACCTCCGATATTGTGGTTAGTGTCCAGCTAAGCATGTCTTCAGGCTCTATAGATGAACTTCAAAAAGAGCGTCAGGATATTCTGGCCATCCGTAAAGAAAAGCATCCTGATTTGAAGCAATATCCCTGTGCCGGCAGTTTCTTCCGTAACATTGAACCGACATCCAAGGCTGGCAAGCGCCAGGCAGCGGGCTGGTTTCTGGAAGAAGCTGGTGGAAAAGCCCTGCAGGAAGGCGGCGCAAAAATCTTTCCCAAACACGCCAACATCATTATTAAGTCCGAGAACTGTACCGCTGAGGATGTTCTGAATCTTTCAAAAAAAATGCAGGACATTGTCAAAAACAAGTTTGATCTGGACCTTGTACGGGAGGTTCGCTTTGTCGGCCCTTTCAAAAACAAATCCACCGATGAACACAATACTGTCATCTGGTAAAATACTTAACCCATTTTTTCAATAAGGCAAGTTATATAAATAATCAACTCCTCACTTCTCATTATTTTCTAAATATGCTAGTCTTAATGTAGTATTCATATTTATTATTAATATTAGTTACTAGCGAAAACTGTCAGTCTATGATCCATTTAACGCCATATGCTATATCCGGCATTCTGACGGCCATTACGTTTCTTCCTCTCTTTGTTTTTGTCTTCTTAAAAGGCCAGTCTAAAACAACCAAACTATTGGGATTTCACTATTTTTGTGTGGCTGGCTGGGGAATTGGTTCTTTTCTGATCGGCATTGAGCAAAATAAAATCGCGGGATTCGCCCTTTGGAAATGGGCCTACATTTTTCCTTTGTTTATCCCTGTATCCATTATGCATTGCGCCGTGGAAATGATGAATCTCCGTTATAAGAAAACAATCCTGGGCCTTTGTTATGCACAGGCCATATTCTTTGCGGTTTTATCCATTACAGGCCAATTAGCGAACGAAGTAAGTTTAAAATTCGGCATATATTGGATTGATTCTAGAGCTCCCATGTACGCGTCTTTCTTTATCTGGGAAATTATTACGGCCGTCGCCCACATCTTCCTTTTCTGGTATTATTTAAAATCTCATCCCGAACAAAAAAAGCAGCTCTTTATTCTTACAATATCTTCTATTATTGGATTTGTTGGCGGAACGATGAACTTTCTTCCCGGGTTTGGAATTAATATTTATCCCTGGGGAAATTTCCTCATTCCGATTTATTCCATCATGATTGCTTATGTTGTTTTGCAGTATCAATTTATGGATATCTCTTTCGTTCTGCGTAAAGGAGCTGTTTACGCCTGTCTTATTTTTCTCATCAGTGCCCTTTATTTTTTCACATTCCTTGTGTGTGAACCGTTCGTTAAAACACTCTTTGGAGCTGAAAACTATTCTATTTTTCCAGCGGTCATTTCCGCTGTTTTCTTAACTTTTCTGTACGGCCCGATGCGTTTAAAAATCGAATACATTGTGGATGCCACCCTTTTCCGGAAATATAACGAAGAAATCAAAAGACAAAATGAAATGATGGAACATGAGCTTATCCGCTCCGAAAAATTTAAAATGGCCGCGGAAATTATGCGCAATGTGGTCTATCAGGTGCGCAATCCCTTGACGGCCATCAAAACACGCAGCCTGCTGATCCTGCAACGCTTAAATAATACCGAATTTATTGAACAATCGGCCAAGAATATTGATGAGCAGGTGGAAAAAGTCAACCAACTCCTTCATCAACTTCTGAAGTTTTCAAATCCGTCAGCCCCTAAAATGGAACAACACAATGTGTATGAAATCATTGATGAAGTCATCACCATTCTGGATCAAGAATGTATTAATAACGGTATTAAAGTAACGAAAGAATTTCTCACAAAAGAGACTATATTTTTACGCATTGACCCTGTTCAATTTCGCCAAGCCCTTTATAACATTATCAATCATTCTATCCATGCTATGCCTGTGGGAGGAACATTAAAACTGAATACGGAAATAAAGGAGAAATACGCGATTGATCTTAAAGAATCTACAAACCATTTTTTTTGTCTGGAAATTACGGATACCGGTAAAGAAATAAAGAAAGAAGAGCTTTCCCATATTTTTGATCCCTTTTATAATGAAAAAGAAAAAGACGCCGACCTCAGCCTTTCTATCGCGCACCGTATTATCAAAGAACATAACGGCGCTATTGATGTGAAAAGTTCAACAGAAGGAACAATTTTCTCACTTTATATTCCTTTAACCCTGAAACAGCAGAAAATACAAAATGCTTAATCCTATAAATCTTTTTTCAGTTTCCAGTTTTTTTACGGCCGTTACCTTTTTCCCCCTCGCTTTTCTGCTTTTATCAAAGGGGACTAAAGCCGTCAAGTATTTCGGCCTGCACTGCCTGGCCGTTGCCCTATGGGGCGCCGGTGCTTTTGTTTTGGGAATCTCCACTTCTCCCGAATTCTCCGCAAATGCCTTTCGCTTTATATTTTGTCCGGTTCTTTTTATTTCTGTTTTCAGCGCGCATTGTTTTTTATTAATGTCAAACAACAAATACACCAAATACATTCTTCCTCCGATCTATCTTCAGGCCATTTTCTTTTGTATCATCAGCATTCGCGGGGAGATGACAGAACAGTTTCAGATTATCAGCAACTCACACTACTGGTTTAAAGGAAGCCCCTATTATCTATACGCTTTTCTAATTTGGATAACTATCGTCGGCATTACCCACACAATCCTGCTGTGGCATTACATCATTAGTCACCCGGATAAAAAACGTCAACTCATTTTTCTGGTTATTGCCATACCTGTCGGCTTCGGCGGAGGTGCGACAAACTTTTTTTACGGTATCGGCATCGATGTTTATCCTTACGGCAACTGCCTTGTTCCATTTTATTCATTATTGGTAGGCTACGCGATTCTGCAACATCAATTATTCGATATTACCTATGTTCTACGAAAAGGGCTTGCTTACTTTCTGCTCATTATAACCATTTGCGGCTTATATTTTATGACCATCATGCTCTGCCGCCCTATCATTGAAAGTCTCGTTGGAAGCCAAACCATCTTCTCCGGTCTTTTAGCCGCCCTAATTTTAGGTCTTATTTACGCGCCCATGCGCCTTCGTATTGAACAATTTATTGATGCCACAATCTTTCAAGGTTATCGCAAGGAAGTGGAACGCCAAAAACAACTCATAGAAGAGGAACTTGTTCGCTCAGAAAAATTTAAAATGGTCTCCACAATTACCCGCGGGATCATTTACGAAATGCGTAACCCATTGACATCAATCAAAACCCGTGGATTATTAATTCCGGAAAAGACTCAAGACAAAGAATTTCTTTTAAAATCATGCGATGTTATTGAACGTCAAGTCGACCGCATTAATGAATTATTATCCGGTCTTAGTAAATTTTCCACTTCTTCACAAATTGACAGGACAAAAGTTGACGCGGAAGATATGATACAGGGTATCCTGAAAATTCTCAATCACCGGGTGAACGAAAAAAGCCTGGTTGTTCAGACATCCTTCAATCATCCCAAAGATTTGGATTTGGCATTAGACGCGGAACAATTCCAACAGGCGATTTACAACATTGTCATAAACGCCATTGATGCCATGGAAGATAACGGGACCTTGACCATTTCTACAAGCATAAAAAAAGAATTTGATTCCGAAAAAAGCGATAAGCCTAAAAAAATAAATTTCTTCACAATCAGTATTGAAGACACTGGTCATGGCATCCCGGAGGACAATTTGAAACATATTTTTGACCCGTTTTATAGCCCCGGCGAACGGAAAACCGGCTTAGGATTATCTATCGCCCATCGTATCATAACGGAACATGGCGGCAATATTACGGTTGAAAGCGAACTCAATAAAGGCAGCACATTTACCGTTTGGCTACCTATAGATACCAATAAGGAAAACAAAAATGCAGCTTAATCCTTTTGCCATATCCAGTCTAATGTTGATTCTAATTATGCTTCCGATGACTATTGCTGTTCTTGTAAAGGGCAAAACTCCGGAAGCCCGGCTGCATTCCGCCATGAATATTGCGGTACTTATTTGGGGCGCCGGAGCCTTCTGGTTTTCAACGACCCAGAATCCCGATATCGCCTTACGCGTTTGGACAGGAACTTACTGCGCTGTTCTTTTTATTCCCGTTTTTCTTTTTCATTCCCTCATCCCGATGACCGGATATAAAATCACAAAAATCCTCCTTCCGTTTGTTTACGGACAAGCTATTATTTTTGCCATCCTTACTTTAATGGGTAAAATGACAAGTCCGGAAGGGGCTCGCCTTTTCTTCAATTCATTTTACTGGCCAATCGGAAGCCCTGTTATTTACCCGGCTTCTTTTGGATCCTGGATGTTTGTATTTAGCATAACAACCGTGATCCTCGGGATTCATTTTTTTAAAAGCCGTCCGGAAGATAAAAAACCTTTATATCTCTTACTCTTTGGTCTCCCTTTAGGGTCTTTCGGAGGCGGGATGAACTTTCTCCCAACGCTAGGACTTG
>JAGQKQ010000319.1 GCA_020430005.1 Candidatus Omnitrophota bacterium | reverse complement strand
GGAAATTTTCCCTTATGGTTGTCTAGAATGATATTGGCGGCTTTGTGAAGATTACGGACGCGTTGATAATACCCTAACCCCTGCCATTGTTTTAAAACTTTCTCAAGGGATGCTTTCGCCAGAGCCTGAATAGTTGGATATTTGATAATCCATTTTTCATAGTACGGAATAACCGCATTCACAGTGGTTTGTTGCAGCATCACTTCTGAAATCCATATCTTGTAAGGATCTTTCGTCTCCCTCCAGGGCAATGACCGCTTATTCTTGCGATACCAGCGCAATAGATTTTGAGAAAAGGATTTCATGTAACAGTCTATGAGGATTTAATAATATCAAGAAATAAATCAACAATACGATCGTGCTGCCCGACAGGCTTAGAAATACGAATGCTAACCCCCGGGTGTTTTTTCTGGCTTTCTTCAATAATATCCGGGATATCGACATCTACATGCCGTCCGGCATTAAGAAAGTTCAGTAAAATAAGAATTTCTGTCGCTCCCTTTTCTGCACAAATATCAATTCCTTCAGGAATACTTGGCGCAGCCAGCTCAAGAAACGCGAACTCCACAATATCGGCCGCCTTGCGTTCTTTCAAGGCATTTGATAAGATCGCAATTTCATCAACTGTTTTTTGATAACGACTTCCGTGAGAGATCAGTAAAACCGCGCGCATTTAAGCCACCACATTTCTCAAAGGATTAGCGGATAAGGAGACATTTAACATTGTGCCGTACTCAAACGGCAGTTCAACGTGGGCGCCATCGATATAAACTTTTCCCTTACGAATCATTGATAACACGGCAATTTTTGTTTTTGGCGTTAAGACACCACCTTTTAATTTGTAACGGTGCGCCCATCCGGCGTATAGTTCACGTGGACAATATTGTAGTTTTTTAGAATACGGGTCCAGGATTTTTCCGCCGGCGGAATAAATTCCTCCCGAACTTCCGGTTGCAGAGGAAATCCACAATCCGCTACTACGCTGTTCTTCCTTTTTGTTTCCGATAAATAGATAGTATCGGCTTAATCCGGCAGGACTTGAATGGCACATTAAAACATCATTAAGAGCGTTAATCTGCTGTCCAGAAATTTCAACTTTCAGGCGTTGTAATAAAACCTCTTTATGCTTCCCCGCCTTCACTTTTTTAATAACGGCAGGAAAATCTTTTTTCATGATCGGGCACAAACGTCCCACACTAAATTCAGGAGCCGAGTTAACCCCGATAATAAGTTGGTTTTTAACATTTCGGGCACATTCCAGAAAAGTACCGTCGCCACCGACCGAAATAATGGTATCGTAAGGGGTATAGTCCCGACGGATTCCCCGATACGCTTCTTTAAATATAATATTTTCATCCTTCAAAGTTTTATGAATAAAATCGAGCATGCTGTAATGCTCTTTATGCGCCTGATACAGCTTCTTCTTTTCCTCTTTTAACAAAGAATGTCTTCCCTGTTTCAAAGCGTTTTTACGTTCCAAAAAATAAATCTTGTAGGCGCTTTTTTTATAAACAACCAGAATGCGTTTCGCTTTTTTACTCATAGCCTGTTTTCACAAATTCGATAGTGGTTTCTAATTCTTTGATTGATGAAAATATAAAGTCCGCCGCTTTTAAATGTTTCCGTGGCAGTGATGTTTCCAAAGCCAGACATCGCAAACCGGCCTCTTTCGCCGAGGCAATACCAAATGGCGCATTTTCTACAACAATTCCCTCAGACGGATCAATTTTAAGTTGTTCCAAGGATTTTAGATAGGGCTCCGGATGGGGTTTGCCAAAACGGACGTCGTTACCGGTAACCACAACACTGAAAAGCTGATACAATTCATCCGGTAGTATTCGGTGAAGTTCATGACGGGATGTTCCTGTCACCAAGGCTA
>JAGQKQ010000318.1 GCA_020430005.1 Candidatus Omnitrophota bacterium | reverse complement strand
TTAAATTTGTTATTATTTGATACTGAATATCCCATATATGAAAGCTTTTCTTAATGCTTATTTTGGGTTAATCCGCAAATTCTTGCCCAAAGAAAAACACGGAACGTCTGTTGGTATTGATATTGGTATCAGCGAGTGTAAGCTTGTCGAAGTCAAGAAAACAGGGGACGGATACGAGCTTGTTAATTGGCGGATTGAACCTATTCAAGACGGAAATGTCAAAGCCTCCATCGAGAAAATTCTTTCCGGTTTGTCAGAGCCTCCCGAAAATGTCTACACAGCTATCTCCGGTAAGGGGACGCTGATCCGCTATATTGAAATGCCCAAGATGTCTCTCGACGATCTAAAGGGTGCTTTCTCTATTGAAGCGGATAAATATTTTCCTTTTCCTCAAGATCAAATTTATACAGACTGCTATATCCTGGACGCTCAAGGAAAAGACAAGAAAATGCCGGTCATGGCGGCGGCAGCCAAAAAAGAGCTTATCGATGATCGGGTTAAATTATTGACGGATTTGGAATTAAAAATCGGTTTTATCGGTCTTAATCCGGTAGCGTTAACAAATGTGGTGAACGTGCTGGGTTTTGGCGATGTAGAAAATAGTGGTGTTGCACCGGCCGCTATTCTGGATATGGGAGAATTTGTGAGTAGTTTAACGATTATTAATAATAAAGTGCCGCGGTTTTCCCGTGATATTTATATTGGTGGACGCGATTTGACCAAACGGATCAGCAACGCGCTGGGCGTTGATTTTAAAGAAGCGGAGCGATTGAAAAGAGATCCCGGTGAAAAACTTGACGAAGTCACGTCGGCTTGTGATGCGGTTCTGGCTAATATTGTACAGGAAATGGCCCTTTCGTTGGATTATTTCACGACGGAAGGAAATGATGAAGTGGCTACGGTCTATTTAACCGGAGGCGCTTCTATGTTTAAGGGCGTACGAAAGGGGCTGGAAGCAAATTTGAATATAAAGGTCCAGCGTTGGGATCCTTTAAAGCCGGTTCATATTCCGGAGAACCAACAATCGGAAGAGCTGCAAAAAAATTCTTTTAAACTTGGTGTCGCTTTAGGATTGAGTTTATATCAAGATGATTGAAATTAATTTAGTACCCACAGAATATCGCAAAAAGAAAAAAAACGCCTTCATGGGCGGGTTCAAGATTCCGTTGGAAGTTGTGATTGGGTCTGTCGGGGGAGTTCTTTTAATTCTCGTTGGTGTCCATATTATTTTCATTGTCCTTATCGCTTCGAAATTTGCTCATCATGAATCGTTGAAGAAAGAGTGGGCGACGATTAAACCGACTAAGGACAAAGTGGATACGATTATCAATGAGATGAAAGCCTTACAAAAAAGCTATAAGTCAATTACAGAAATCAGTGGCGAGGACGGCATCCGATGGTCACGCAAACTGAATAATATCAGTGATAGCCTTCCCCGGGGTGTTTGGTTAAGAAAAATCGCGATTAATGAGGAGAGTTTTAATATTCAGGGAAGTGCCATTTCCAAGCGGGCCGATGAAATGATCAATGTGCATACGTTTACTTCCGCGTTAAAACAGCAACAAGGTTTTATGGATGATTTTGATCAGTTTGATTTGGGTTCGATTCAGCGCAAGACGATCAGCAATACAGAGATTGCGGAATTTTCTATTATGATTAATTACAACGAAGAAGAGGAAGAAAGTGAAAGTTCAGGAAAAAATTAGAGAATTTTTAGAGAAGGTCGACCAGAAGCAGCTTTATTATATCTTCGGCGGCATTGTACTTTTTGTTTTTTTGCTCGATTATTTTTTGTTAATGCGCCCGCAGATTAATTCGCTGAACAAAATTAATCCTGAGATTATTAAATTAAGAAAACAGATCGATGACGCTAAGACCAAT
>JAGQKQ010000317.1 GCA_020430005.1 Candidatus Omnitrophota bacterium | reverse complement strand
CACCTGCCTTAAAGATCGCCCGTGTAATCTTATAAGGATCAAATGGCTCTGTGTTTCCATTTCGTTTAATGATTTTGGTTAGTTTTCTTACTGACTGCATTCGAACCCCCTCCTACTAATTATGATTTCAATTTTTTTCTCCAAAGAAAGACTTTGTCGCCTTTTCTTACCCGAAAGGGAATCTTAACACCAACATGCTCCCCTTTCCTCGCACGATCGACCACATGATGCTCCTGTTGCATTTCATGGATAACGGTATTTGAAGCAGGCGTGTTTTTTCCAAATACGATGATTTCCTCTCCAATTTTTAACTCATCATTACGAATAAGGACATCAGCGACCTGCACTCTTTTATAATATTTTCTTACATCTCCGATAAAAATCTTTTCGTGAGTATGCCCTAACCTTCGACTCTTTTCGTCATTCGGCTCCCCAAAATAAAATCCACTGGAGAAGCCACGATTATAGACTTTTATTAGTTTTTGCTTCATCTTCTCTTTTAACTCTTTATCCAACCCTCCTTCATAGTAAGCGTCAATCGCTTTACGATATACGAACGTGACAATTGATGAATATTCAGGAGAGCGCATCCGCCCTTCAATTTTGAATGTATCAACTCCCGCGTCGATAAGTTCATCAATAAAATCTATCGTACATAAATCTCTTGGACTTAATACATAGTCTTGTCCAACGAGGAAATGTTCTCCCCCGTCAACTGCCTTTATTTCATATTCCCTTCGACACGGCTGCGTGCACCGCCCTTGATTAGCTGACTTATTATGTGAATATTTTGACATAAAACATCGACCGGAGATGGACAAACACATGGCCCCATGGACAAATGTTTCGATTTCACAGCTAATTTGCTTTTTATTCAGCTCTTTTTTAATCTCTTGGATTTGTTGCAGTGTACATTCTCTTGCTAAAACAATACGTTTGGCTCCCATCCTGTTATAGAACTGGATAGCTTCAGAATTTGACACACTGGCCTGAGTAGAAAGATGTATTGAAAGGCCCATTTGTTTTGCAATTTTAAACACGCCCACGTCCCAAAGAATAATAGCATCCACACTTGCTTTCTTTGCCTCTTTAAGAATTCTCTTTATTAAGTTCATTTTGTCATTCATAACGATCGTATTGAGAGCCAAATATCCCCGCTTCTTCTGTCCATGCAAAATGTTCATTATTTTCTTTATTTCAGATAATTCAAAATTGCTGGCCGATGCCCGCATATTGGCACCTTTAACACCAAAATACACACTGTCCGCACCGTTTTGGACTGCTGACAACAGCGAAGGCCAGCTACCCGCTGGTGCTAAAAGTTCTGGTTTTTTATTATGAAACATGACTTATTGAATAAGAGCTTTTACTTTTTTAATCTTTATTATTAAAGCGCCTCTTGCCCACGGAAATTCTTTTTTCACCAGTTCGGCCATCGTTCCTTCTTGCTGGACCTCTCCGCTACCTGAAAATCTGTAGCCCTGTCCCTTATTTCCATCCGCCCTTTGGACTTCACTTGAAGCCATTAACAACTGAACATCGGAATTCTTTTTTAAATTTTCCTCAGTCTGAAAATATTTTCCCGCAGGAAGAAGGATAATCCCCCCATCCTGGATTCCCATTTTCCGCAAACGATATCCCCAAGCAGCAACCGTATGCGGACCTGATTCAGACGCCGTCGTAATAGAAATCCATTCGGTTTTTTCAACTACTTCCTTACATTTCTCATCTAATTTCATAATTACATCCCCCCATTGTCATTCGTTTCGGGTAAATCTTTGATAAATCCCTTTTTTTGTAAGATATCATGAATTTCTTTACAATCCCGTCCCAACCTGTGAAGGTCGTTGAGGGTAGGCGTTTCCCCTCTTTGTAATCTATC
>JAGQKQ010000316.1 GCA_020430005.1 Candidatus Omnitrophota bacterium | reverse complement strand
TTCGTTTGGCATGGAATAATGAACCAAATATCTAGGAATTCCGGGGACACGTACTAGTACGTGTCCCCAATATTATTACACGTTCCCAACACTGACGCGGTTTTCGGGGCAAGTTTTTTCAGATTTGTATTTCTTTTTAGCTGCTTTAAATCCGAAAGGTAATCGATGTCATTCTTTGTTCTTAATAAGGCCACGGATTTTCCAAATTTTCGACAAAGCTCACGTGTTTTATCGAGAACTTCTTCTTTTCCCCAGCGAATTCCCTTAAATAAACGCTCGTCCGGCTCCTTCAGCCCAATTAAATAATAACCACCATCTTGGGATGGCCCGATTACAACATCATACCGGGAAAGTTTGTCAAACGCCTGGTTTATTTGCGTTGGGGTAAGCATTAAACAGTCTGTGCCGATGATCATCATCTTACGCGCGCCGGCACGCTTAGCCCCTTTCAGGGCCCGGTGCATACGTTGTCCTAAATCGGTTCCGGTTTGACGTTTGGACATGAATTTTGATCGAAAAGATTTTTTCAAAGCAAGAATAGGTTCAGCGGCCCCGGCATGATACAAATAACGCGCGCCACAAGGCACTTGTGCCGCCATATTTAAGACATCCATAAGAAAAGCTTTATACAAATCAAGGACGGTTTGCGCCGGAAGATTTTGCTGGAGCCGTGTTTTAACCTTCCCCTTTTGCGGCTCACGCGCGAAGACTATAAGGGCGGTGTTCAATTGTTTCGCTCGTCTTGCTTCTGTCATCAGGATGTTTAAAGAATGGAATTTTTGTCCATAATTGAAGGAACGCCAGTGTATAAAGGCCGAATGTTTCGAGAAATCCCCGTTCATGCCATTTGCGTGATGAAACGGATACAAATGATGAAAGCACCGTTATTTTCCCGGCCTTTTTTAACTTTCTGGCAAAGGTTAAATCTTCCATCACAGGCAATTCGTCAAAACCGCCCAGCTGTTCGAAAACATCACGACGGACAAACAAACCTAAATCACCATCAATCACGCCAAAGGCCCGAGCACGGAAATTGACCGCATTTTCATAAAAACGGAAAACCGGCTTAAGATCATCAATACTCATAGTCAGACATCCACCGACCGCCCCGTTATTAAGCGCTTTGATCATCACCGGAAAAGAATCCGGATTAACCAACACATCGACATGAAGAAAAAGCAAATAATCTGAACTAGCCCGTTTCGCTCCCACGTTTTTTTGGAAAGCACGTCCGGTACGGGCCTGGATAACCTCACCAAATTCAGACGCAGCTTCTACTGTACAATCATAGCTTCCACCATCGACAAATATAAGCTGGGCCTGATGGGAAAGATTTTGATAATACCGCTTCTTCTCTCTGAGAATTTTTTCTTCGTTGAGGACAGGAATAATGATACTAATCATCAGCAGCAGCCACCCACACCGGTATTTTCTGTACCAACTAAAGGAACTTCTCCGCAACCTTCAAATAATCCGTAATGCGTTGACAAATCCCCCCGCACATCAAAATGCCTGGCCAGCCGCGTGTCAGCGACCATACTTGCTGTGTTGGAACAAACACGCATAGGCTTGCCTTTTTCAAAAACATGATGATTATCGAGAATAAAATGATGTGGACTTTCTTTAATCGTTCCCTTGTACGTCGCAACCTGACCGTAATCTTCACAAGCGGTTTCAAGATCTTTGAGTTTAAATAACCGATAAGTGATGGAATTGAAATGCGCGAACCCGATTTTATCAATGGTTTCCTGGTCCAGCAGATCGATCTTGGAACAGGCGAAAACACGCGGGTCAATAAATCCGGTTTTATGGGCCAGGCGTTCAAAATCTTTCCAATACAATGCCCCTCCCAAACATTCTCCTAAAAGAACCGGATCTTCTTTCGCCC
>JAGQKQ010000315.1 GCA_020430005.1 Candidatus Omnitrophota bacterium | reverse complement strand
TGACCAAGAAAGTATTTTTGAAAAAACGGGCTATTATAGGAGTCTTGCTTTTATTAGGTTTTTGCGGAATATTGGTTATGAACCGATCCAACCAGATTTTTTCCAAAGATCGTGTGACCTCGTTGGGCTGGCGGGCGGTTATATGGCAGAATTCTTTGGTTATGATTAAAGAACGACCGTTTTTTGGTTATGTTATCAATACATATATGAAGTTATTGCCATATTATCAGGAAGGAAAGAGTAAACAGAACCCATCGTATGCCCATAACTGTTTTCTTCAATTGGCTGCAGAAACAGGATTGCTTGGGCTCAGCGCCTTTTTAGGCATGATGATTACAATGTTTCGTGGAACAATAACCGGTATCATGATGTTGCAAAAGACTAACGATGAGGTAGCCAAGTTGATGCTCGGGTTGCTTTCCGGATGTCTCGCTTTTCTTATTCAGAGTTTTTTTGACACAAACTTGTATTCGTTAAAGCTCTCTGTTTATTTTTGGTTAATAGTCGGAGTGATATTTTCTCTATATAATTTGTTTTGTGCAAAGGAAAATTGTGGTATAAATAACGTTTAACGAACCTCATAGCTAGAAAGATTTATTCATGCCAAAAAGAAAAAAAGCGTTTATCACGGGAATTACCGGACAGGACGGTTCATATCTGGCCGAGTTCCTATTGGATAAAGGATATGAAGTGTATGGTTTGGTGAGACGGTCCAGTTCTTTTAATACAGGACGGATTGATCATATTTATCAGGATCCGCATGAGAAGAACGTTCGGATGCGGCTGGTTTTTGGCGATTTGAATGATGCCAGTTCTCTAAACCGGCTTTTAAAAAGCATTAAACCGGATGAAATTTATAATCTTGGCGCCCAAAGTCACGTCCGTGTCAGTTTTGATATACCCGAATATACCGCGGAAATTGTGGGATTGGGAACAACGCGTCTTTTAGAGGCAATCCGTGATTCGGGAATTAAAACAAAATACTATCAAGCTTCCAGTTCTGAGATGTATGGCAAGGTCCAGGAAATTCCTCAAAAAGAAACAACACCTTTCTATCCACGCAGTCCCTATGCCGCAGCTAAGATTTATGCCTATTGGATGGCTGTCAATTATCGTGAAGCTTATAATATGTTCGCCTGCAATGGAATTTTATTCAATCATGAATCACCCCGTCGTGGAGAAACGTTTGTGACCCGTAAAATCACAATGGCCTTGGCGAGGATCAAGCAGGGTGTTCAGAAAAAGCTTTATTTAGGAAACTTGGAATCTAAACGAGACTGGGGATTTGCCGGAGATTATGTGGAGGCGATGTGGTTGATGCTTCAGCAGGATAAACCCGATGATTATGTGATCGCAACGGGAGAAACTTATTCCGTCAGAGAATTTCTTGAAGAGGCCTTTGGTTATGCCGGTCTGGATTGGAAGGAATATGTGGCCATTGATAAAAAATATTTCAGGCCAACGGAAGTCGATCTTTTGATTGGAGATTATTCTAAGGCGAAAAAGAAATTGAAATGGAAGCCCAAGGTAAAGTTTAAAGATTTGGTCCGTATGATGGTGGATGCCGACATGGAAGTGGTCCGTAAAACATTGTATGGAACAAAGGGGGGCCAGTAATATGCCGTTCTGGACGGATAAAAATGTGGTTGTTACCGGTGGCTCTGGTTTCCTGGGGCAGTTTGTGGTCAAGGAGTTAAAAAAAAAGAAGTGTAAGAATGTTTTTTCTCCACGTAAGAAACAGTATGATCTTCGTCAATTGGGAGACATTAAGAAATTGTTAAAAGAGAAAAAGCCGGATATTATTATTCATTTGGCGGCAGTTGTAGGTGGTATCGGAGCTAATCGTGAGCGCCCGGGAGAATTTTTTTATGATAATTTGATTATGGGTGTTGAGCTTATTGAACAATCGAGGCTTTTGGGTGTC
>JAGQKQ010000314.1 GCA_020430005.1 Candidatus Omnitrophota bacterium | reverse complement strand
CAAGAAAAGTTTTCAAATACTTTAAAACTGTATGATAAGCAGCCTGAAAAAGTAATTGGGCTTTTTGGAATGAATCTGGAGAAACAGCTTAATTTATATCCAAAAGCCGATAAGTTCTTGTCCCTAGAAGCTAATCCTTACTTTTTTAATGATCAGCAACAAATTCTGAATGAGTTACCTCCTTTATACAAAGCCCGATTTTTTATAAGAAATTTAAATATTATGTGGCTTTTATTAAATCCTCATCCAATTCACAGAAATGAGGTTCTTCGATATGATTTATGGGATTTGGATTTCTGCTGTGGATTAACTACAGCGCGGGAGGAGTTTATTGAAAAAGTTATAAATTTGGCGTCGAATAATAGTAAAGACTTGAGATTTACCTTTTCAGTGTCGCGGGCATCTCCCCCGGATGCCGAAGGCAAGGTAATGAAAATGCTGAGCCCGTTACAGCCGGTCAAAATAGATTCTGAATACTACATGTCTCGAAATCTCAAATTCTGGACATGTCAAATACTTTGGTAAAAAACCTGAAACCTGAAGGAGAGGAATGATATGACGTTCAAATTCCTGATAATTGTAGTGGTAGTAATTGTGTCTTATGTTGTCCTAACTGAAATAATGCTCCCTCGTGCGTTTCCTGGAGAAAAAATCGGAGACCTAAACTCCGCTTTCAAAAGGAAATTTAAAGAATACTGGGAGAAACGAAAACACACTCCAAAAAGAAAGAGGTAATAAGTGAGTAATAATTTCGGTGGTCGTTTGTTTAATAACACATCCGGCCCGAAAACCTCACTGACCAGTAAAATATGGCGAGGAGCCATAGTATTATTTATCATTATTGCTTTCTCCGTCTCGAGTTACATTGGTGACACCAACATCGCCGGATATTACAAAGTTAAGCAAGCTGCTGGATTTGGCGACCTTACAGTAATTTCTGACGAGGGTTTCTTCTGGCAAAATTTCGGATTTCTGACTGAATACGGTTCCTATGGAACAGTAACGCTGTCGGATGATGAAATGGACCAGAAAGGCGCATCATCGGTAAATGATGCCGTATTCGTACAGTTCCCGGACGGTGACGCCCGGGTAGATGTTGTATTTCAATATGATATGCCAACATCGGACGCCCAAAGATTGGACCTGCACCGGCGTTATAAAAGTGACAAGGCTGTCAAGCATATGATTGCGACACAATGCATTGAAGCAGTCAAACAAACTGGTCCCCTCATGTCAACCGGTGAAGCATACGCTGATTCACGTTCGCTATTCACGCAATTGGCGTTCGAACAGCTTACAAAAGGTATTTATGCGGCTACGGTACGAATGGACACCTTAATCGATCCCAACACAAAAGAGAAGACTTTGGTTAAAAAGTACTCTCCGAAATTGGGTAAAGACGGGTTGCCCATCGTCATGAAAGGCAGTTTGCTGGCGGAATACGGCATCAGAATTTCTCAATTTAATATAAAAGACATCGCTCCGGACGGAAAGACGCTATCCCTTATCGATGCACGTAAAGATGCGCAACTGGCATCGGAACGCGCATTGAAAGAGAAAGCGCTCGGCGAAGAATTGATTGCCAAGGAAAAGGCAAACCAGGAAGTAGCGAAAATCAAGGAAGTTACGATCGCCGAAAAGGAAAAAGAAGTCGCGTCTTTAGAAGCGCAAAAGCGCTTCGAAGTTGAGAAATATAATGCACTGACAGCTCTGCAAGAAGCGAAGAAAATTCGCGCCCAAGGTGACGCCGAAGCGGCCAAAAACCGAGCTTTGGTATCGGCAGGGTTAGTAATATAGCCCCTTTTGCTAGTAATAGCAAAAAGCAAAGCTGTCGAATTGCTGGGAAATCCTGAAAAGGATAATCAGCAGGTAAGCTTTAAATAATTTAGTTGCGTTAAACTAATCTTTTTCGTAAGTTTATTTAAACCATAAGA
>JAGQKQ010000313.1 GCA_020430005.1 Candidatus Omnitrophota bacterium | reverse complement strand
GCGACAACAAAAGCCTCTCTGGTTGCTTCCATTTTTATGCATTTGATTTCCGAACGGAAAGTCATTTACATCGTTATGAGCCTAACAGCATTTTTCTTTCTATCCATGCTTTTACTGATTTTTGGTGGAAATTACAGCGTCCCGGAACGAACAAAATATCTTAACCATGAAATTGCCACTACTACAGATCCGCATCATACAGCGGATGCCGGCCACGGGGAACAACACATGACCGAAGAGGAAGGGGCTCACCATTAATTTAAAAGATTTTCATATCGTTTTTGTCACGGCTTGTGTTTTATTGGCCGGTTTTTTCAGTTGGTGGGCGTATGGCGAATACCAAAAGGAAACCTCCGTTGGTTATTTACTCACTGCCATTGTTGCCGCTTTGGCAGGGGCAGGGATGATTGTTTACGGAGTCATGTTTTCAAAAAAGATAAAAGCCTGATGAAAAAATTTCTTGTATTTGCTATTTTATTAACGATCTCAAAAACAGCCTCAGCCTGCAGTATTTGTTTTTACGGTGACAGTGATGATCCTATGAACAAAGGGCTTCGGGCCGGCATATTACTGCTTTTGGCTGTTTTAAGTGTTTTAATGGTTTTATTCATTAAATTTTTTTTAGGACTTAAAAAAAGAGCTTCTCAAAACTAAAATGTTCTTCTCGATGAAACAACGAGAAAACCAACGAACTAAAGGAACCTTGGATGGACTTAGCTAAAATATTTTACATGCCTGAAGTGGCATCATCTCACGCCCATGAAATCGATATGATCATTTACTTGGTCCATTTTCTCATGCTGGCCCTGCTTATTGGATGGGGAATATTTTTCCTCATTGCACTGGTGCGTTTCAATAAATGGATTCATCCCAAGGCTGATTACACAGGAATCACGTCTCACAACTCGACTTATATTGAAATTACCGTTGTTGTCATTGAAGCTCTGTTACTTGTTGGATTCTCTATTCCTTTTTGGAACAAACATATCAATAAATTCCCAAATCGACCGGATGCGGTGGAAGTTAGAGTCGTCGCTGAACAATTTGCCTGGAATATTCACTATCCGGGAGCAGACGGAATTTTCGGCAGTACCAGTCTGAAATATTTTGACAAACAGTCTAATCCGCTGGGATTGGACCCGGATGATCCAAATGGAAAAGATGATTTTGTCATGACTAATCAGCTGCATCTTCCCATTGGTAGAGCCGCTATTATTTATCTTTCTTCCAAAGATGTTATGCACAGCTTTGCCCTACAGGAAATGCGCGTTAAACAGGATGTCATTCCAGGGATGCAAATCCCGACTTGGTTTACCCCAACAAAAACCGGAAAATACGAAATCGCCTGTGCTCAGCTTTGCGGACTTGGTCACTACCGAATGAAAGGTTTTTTAACCATTCATTCTCAAGAAGATTTCGACGAATGGCTCAGTCAACAGACCGCAGCCGCAGCAGGTGGAGATGGGGAAGAATACGATGACTTCTGGAACTAGTGAACCCATAACATCCTCCCAGGCTCCCGTTAAACCCAAACCATGGCTACGACGTTTTGCGAAGTTAACCTGCGCCGCAACACTATTTCTTATTTTTGCCGGAGGCATGGTAACCAGCACAGGCTCAGGCCTGGCCGTTCCTGATTGGCCCTTATCCTATGGATCTTTCTTTCCACCAATGGTCGGCGGTGTATTTTATGAACACGGTCACCGGATGGTTGCTTCGTTGGTCGGATTTCTTATGCTGACAATGGCCATATGGATCGGCCTCAAAGAGGAGCGTCTGTGGCTGCGCATAACGGCCTTCACCGCGCTCGGTGCGGTTATCTTACAAGGTGTACTGGGTGGAATTACCGTTTTAACCATGCTGCCGACACCTGTTTCGGTGATGCATGGCGTCCTCGCGCAAACCTTTTTTCTTTTAACAATATTCATCGCCTACGC
>JAGQKQ010000312.1 GCA_020430005.1 Candidatus Omnitrophota bacterium | reverse complement strand
ATGCGAAAACAAAATTCTATTTACGCTTTATGGCGTCCGATAAAGCCGGTGTTCTTTCAAAAATCACAGGTATTCTTGGTGAATATAATATCGGTATTAATTCTGTTACGCAAAAGCAGCATAATACGGCATCCAGTGTTCCGGTTATTATGCTGACAGAATTAACAACAGAGCACAATCTGCGGGGCGCGTTGACAGAAATTCAAAAGCTAAGTGTTGTCAAAGGCAAGCCGGTCGCGATTCGAATGGAGAAACTATAATGAAGTGGGACGGCCTGATTCACCAATATCGCGATTTTTTACCGGACATTAAAGACGAACACATTGTCACCTTGAATGAAGGTCATACGCCGCTCATCAAATCCGAAGATTTGTCGCAGCGGTTGGGATTAACGGTTTATCTCAAATACGAGGGACTTAACCCAACAGGATCATTTAAAGACCGCGGGATGACCATGGCGATCTCCAAAGCCAAAGAGAAGGGGAGCCAAATCGTCATGTGCGCCTCGACCGGAAACACATCGGCTTCCGCCGCGGCTTATTCCGCCAAAAGCGGCAGCATGCGCTGCGCGGTCATTATTCCGGATGGCAATATTGCTTTGGGAAAATTGGCCCAGGCCATGATTCATAAGGCTAAAGTTATTGCCATTAAAGGCAACTTTGATGACGCGCTTAACATTGTCCGGGAGATTACGGAAAACTATCCGGTGGAGTTAGTGAATTCCATTAATCCATTTCGTATTGAAGGACAAAAAACTGGCGCCTTTGAAGTGTGCGATATGTTAGGAGACGCACCGCAATTTCATGCTATTCCAGTAGGGAATGCAGGAAACATCACCGCGTACTGGAAAGGGTATAAAGAATATAAGGCTGCCGGCAAATCTCAACAGCTGCCGCAAATGCTTGGTTTTCAAGCGGCGGGCGCGGCCCCGATTGTATTGGGCAAACCCGTAGAAAAACCGGAAACCTTAGCCACCGCTATCCGCATTGGAAATCCGGCCAGCTGGAAAATGGCGGAAGCCGCCCGGGATGAAAGCGGAGGGCTGATTGATATGGTCACCGATGATGAAATTATCGAGGCCTATAAAATCTTAGCGAGTGGAACGGGTGTTTTTGTGGAGCCGGCCTCAGCGGCCTCGGTCGCCGGGCTTTTCAAGCTTCAGAAACAAGGTTTTTTCGAACAACATAAAGGCGCGAATGTCGTGTGCACATTAACAGGCCACGGCCTGAAAGATCCGAATAATGCCATCAATAACGTTGAAAAACCGACAGTCATTGACGGTGACATCAAGAGCGTACTGAAAGAAATTGGATTGTAATTGAGCGGTATGAACAACAAATCTGTTTTAATCACCTGCGGGCCGACATGGATTCCGATTGATGATACACGCGTGATCAGTAATATTTCATCCGGAACGCTGGGACAATTGATCTGTGACGTTTTTTTAGAAAATGATTTCCGGACAACCCTGATTCAAGGGCCTGTCTTGCAGCCTTATCACAATCGAGATGCCAAAATCATTTCTTTTAAGTATTATCAGGAACTGCACGATACATTATTCGCTGAACTGGAAACACAACCATATGACATCGTGGTTCATGCCGCGGCGGTTTCGGATTATCAAATGGCCGAACCGTTTGCAACCAAAATCAGCTCGGATCAGCCGGAGTTAACCTTAAAACTGACCCGGACGAAAAAAATTATCAATGAGATTAAGAAACACTATCCAGATATTACGCTGGTAGGGTTTAAGCTCGCATCGCGCATGACGCAACAAGATGCGATTGAAAAAGCAGTACCATTATTTACAGAAGCCAAATGCGACTACGTTGTGGCTAACAGCACAAACGAGTCCGCTTACACAGCTTTCATTATCGATAAAAACAAAACCTTCCTGTCCGAACAAACATCACGGGCGGGAGTGGCAATTGAACTGGTAAAAAT
>JAGQKQ010000311.1 GCA_020430005.1 Candidatus Omnitrophota bacterium | reverse complement strand
ACCGACGAAAATCTGGAAGAATACTATCCAAAATTTGAAAATCCATCGACTGGCGAAAAATATTATACGGACCCTACATATTTCTGGTACAGAAAGAATTTTCTGGAACTTTATCGAAGAGGAAATAGTGAAACTTATAATTGTACCGAGGGTGGAGTTCTTTTTGACGAGTATCTAAAGTGTATGACTCTCGATGAATTCTTAAGAATGATTTAAGGACGTGTAATCTAGGAGGACTTATGGCAAAAATTTTAATGATTAACCCAATCGTTAGACAGGAAGATGATCCGAAACATATTCCTTATGGAATTTCTCTATTGGCCGCCATTGCAATAGAAAAAGGACATCAAGTTTGTATCTATGATGAAAATGCGTGGCGAAAGGGTATGGATGTTATTGAACAGGTCTGTCAAGCGGATGATTGGGATGTTATCGGCATAGGCGGTTTAACCACGACATACGGATCGATTAAAAGGATTGTGAAGATTTGTAAAAAAGTAGCCCCCAATGCTTATGTTATAGGAGGGGGCGGTTTTATTACAAGTATGCCTTTGGATATTATGTCCTGGCTCCCGGAAATTGATCTTGGCGTGATTGGTGAAGGATTCGTCACTTGGCCGGAGGTTTTAGAAAAAATTGATAATAAAGATTTTGATTTTTCGCAAACGCTTGGTGTATGTTACCGTGATCAAAGCGGAAATCCCATCTTAACCAATGTCCGTCCTAACATTCATGATCTCGATACGCTTCCTTATCCGGCGTGGGATTTGCTTCCTTTGGATATCTATTTTAAGAACTCGAGTATATTGTATAGTGAGGCGGCTTATAGTGCCAAGCGCCGTATTGATATTAACGGGAGTTTCGGTTGTGGATTTATCTGCAAATTCTGTTGGCATCTGGGAACAACGGGAGATATGGTTGTCACTGAAGATGAAAATGGTAAAAAGGATGTCCAATTCACATATGGTCGGAATATTCGGTTCCATTCTCCCCGTTATATTGTCAACATGGTTAAAACCCTTGTAAAAAAATACAATATCGATTTTGTTACTTTGATTGATGAAAACCTCATGACAATGGACCATGCCAGTGGCCGGAAATGGTTGAAGGAGTTATGTGAATTATGGATAGCGGAAGGCCTGCAGCCAACTTCCCGTCGGGATGGCGTATCAGATCAGGAAAATAAGGGCGGCGTGTTCTGGTCAGGAACAAGTCATGCCAGTCTGGCTAACAAAGAAACCTTGGACATGATGTATAAGGCAGGCTGTTCTCATTTGGTTTATGGGATTGAATCTTATGATCCGACAATCCTTAAAAACTTAGGTAAAGGTGTTAACCAAAAACATAACATTGAAGCGCCCAGGATTTGTATGGAATCCGGGATTATTCCTATTCCAAATATTATTATCGGTTTTCCGCAAGAAACCTTCCAAAGCATACGGACAAATATTGAGTGGTTAAAGAAGTTAGGTATTCATAGCAAACCTCACTTTGCCACGCCATATCCAGGGTCGGAATGGTACTATTCTTATAAAGAATCCATACTTGAACAGTACAATGGCAATCTTGAGGCTTTCATTCAAGATTTAGGCGACGCGTCGAAAATTACGGCGGTTATATCGCATAATTTTTCTCCGGCGCAATTGTTGGGGCTTCAGAAAATTGTTATGGATTGGGATTTAAGGCTTTTGGACTTAACGGAAAAATATTTTGCCGAAGCTGCGGATAGTATTAAGCCTTTGGCCCGGCCGAAACAGTCGTTTAATATGATTAAGAAAAAAGTAGCCACGCCAATGGAAGAGCCTCAAAAGGCCGGCGTCGGCAATTGATTTTGAGGCGTATTGCTTCGTGGAAATGAAAAAGAACAGCAAGATACTTTTTATAGGAACAGTTGACTTTAGTTATCACTGTTTAAATGAGCTTTTTAAAATGAGGCAGAATATTGTTGGGGTTTTG
>JAGQKQ010000310.1 GCA_020430005.1 Candidatus Omnitrophota bacterium | reverse complement strand
TCTACCAATGGTATCCCGGGCGACAGGACGACCCATTTCACCGATGACAATCGAAGAAGGTATTAAGGAGATTCTCAATGGCAACAGCTGAGCCGACAACGCCGGAACAACCGGCGATCACTGTTAAAGACCTGAACACAGAAAATCCACGATGGTGTGCCGGATGCGGTGACTTTAGTATCATCATGGGACTGAAACGTTTCATGGTTAACCAGCAGCTTGTGCCGCACAACTCGGTGAATGTTTCAGGAATCGGCTGTTCGGGACGAGCTCCTTTTTATATCAATGCCTATGGTGTGCATTCTATTCATGGACGGGCTATTCCGGTTGCGACCGGGCTGGCCTTAACGCGCCCTGAATTAAATCTTTTTGTCCATTCGGGAGACGGAGACGCTCTCAGTATCGGAGGGACACATCTTATCCACGGGATGAATAAAAATATTAATTGTACATTCATCATGTATGACAATGAAATCTATGCCCTGACAAAAAGCCAAACATCCCCGACGACACGAAAAGGACATAAAACTAACACGCAGCCTGTCGGAACATATCTGGAACCTCTGCATGTCATCCGTGTTGCGCTTGGTATCGGCGGGTCATTTATCGCCAGTACGGCGGACTGGATGCAGGACCATTTGGTCAGCACACTTGATGCCGCCTTTAAACATAAAGGATTTTCTTTCGTCCACGTATCTCAACGGTGTCCACATTTCGACCCAAATAACTTTGATCATAAATCCAGCGATTGGTTTTCATTTTTAAAACATGAAAACGGTATTCCGCCGGATAAACGAATTGCTGAAAAGACAGAACAAGTAGACCACGATCCAAGCAACCTGGCACGGGCTTTTGAACTCGCGAGCGCGGAAAGAACTTACTTCGGACTTTTTTACCACGATCCCAACAAACCCTGCTATGATGAAATTCTTCGTGAACAAGTTAAAAACACGAAACAAAAATCTCACGAAGAATTGTTTAATGACTTCAAAATTTAACCAAAAATAATCGTCTTATGGAAAATGTCGTTATCATAGGCTCCGGACCTGCCGGACATACCGCCGCTATTTATGCGGGACGGGCTAAATTAGAACCTCTCATGCTGGAAGGTTTAATGGCCGGAGGTGTTGCCGCGGGCGGACAACTGACAACAACAACCGATGTCGAAAATTATCCCGGGTTTCCCGAAGGGATTATGGGGCCGGAATTGATGACCCGCATGCGGGAACAATCGGTTAAATGCGGCACCCGCATCAAAACCGTCACCGTGGATAAAATTGACACCTCGTCTTCACCGTTTAAAATCTTTGCCGGCAGCGAAACCATTGAAACCAAGTCCATCATTATTGCGACAGGTGCCACCGCCAAACGCCTGCATGTGAAGGGTGAAGAGAAGCTATGGCAAAAAGGTATTTCTGCCTGCGCGGTTTGTGATGGAGCCTTGCCCATTTTTCGAAACAAAGTGTTAATCACTATCGGTGGGGGAGATTCCGCTGTCGAAGAATCAACCTATCTCACAAAATTCGCCCAAAAGGTTATTTTGTTACACCGACGGGACGAACTGCGCGCCTCCAAAGTCATGCAGGAACGTCTTTTCGCCAATGACAAGATTGAAGTCATGTGGAACACAGAACTTCAGGAAGTTTGCGGCGAACAAAAATTGGAACATGTTAAGATACTCAACAACCAAACGAAAGAGGAAACAACTATTGAGGCCGGCGGACTATTTTACGCAATCGGCCATCTTCCCAACACCGCCTTTCTGGATAACCAGTTAAAACTGGATGAAACCGGTTATATCATCACCAAACCTGGAACCACTCAAACCAGCGTTAAAGGCATCTTTGCCTGCGGAGATGTCCAGGATAAAACCTACCGCCAAGCCGTCACAGCGGCCGGAACCGGCTGTATGGCCGCCCTTGAAGCCGAGCGATATCTGGCAGAACACTCTTAATT
>JAGQKQ010000030.1 GCA_020430005.1 Candidatus Omnitrophota bacterium | reverse complement strand
AACGGCCAAAACAATTATCAGCACAGCGATTCAGCGCTGCGCTTCAGAACACACCGCGGCATCCACAATATCCGTGGTTATGTTACCCAGCGACGAAATGAAGGGGCGCATTATTGGGCGTGAGGGACGAAATATCCGGGCCTTGGAAGCGGCGGCTGGCGTCGATATCATTATTGATGATACGCCGGAAGCGGTAACGATTTCCGGATTCGATATGTATCGCCGGGAAATTGCCCGCATCGCGTTGGAAAATTTGATTGCGGATGGACGTATTCATCCGGGACGCATTGAAGAGGTTGTGGAAAAGGCGAAAAAGGAAATGGAAACCGTTATCAAGGAAGAGGGAGAAAAAACAGCCTTTGACTTGGGTATCCATGGCATGCATATTGAGCTTTTAAAACTTGTCGGTAAATTAAAATTCAGAACAAGCTATGGACAAAATGGTCTGCAGCATACCAAAGAGGTCGCTATGTTGATGCGAACGATGGCGTCTCAACTTGGGTTTGATCCAAAGGTTGCCATGCGTGCCGGACTGTTGCATGATATCGGAAAAGTTGTCAGCCAAGAGGTTGAAGAAGGGACTCATGCTATTGTAGGCGGAAACCTTTGCCGCAAATACGGTGAACGGGAAGAAGTCGCGAATGCGGTTGAGGCCCATCACGATGAGGTGGAATGTCACACCTTGTATGGTGCCTTATTGTGCGCGGCCGACGCGATTAGCGCGGCACGTCCCGGGGCCAGAGCGGAAACGCTGGAGACCTATGTTAAACGTTTAGAAACACTGGAGGCGATTGCCAACTCCTTTAAAGGAATTAATAAAGCTTACGCTCTTCAGGCCGGACGGGAAATTCGTGTCCTGGTTGACCCGGAAAAGGTCAACGATGACGAATCAATTGTGATGGCCCGGGATCTTCGGAAAAAGATTGAAGAGGAGATGGAGTATCCCGGACAAATTAAAGTAATTATTCTGCGTGAGACCAGAGCGGTTGAGTACGCAAAATAGGGTATGTTATGAACGTTCTTTGTATAGGTGATATTGTCGGCAAACCAGGGCGTGATGCCCTGGCCGGACTTCTTCCCGATTTAAAAAAACGTTACGCGATCGACTTTACGGTTGTTAACGCGGAAAATGCTGCTCACGGAGCCGGGTTAACAACGAAAATCGCGAAGGATTTTTTTAATCTGGGTTGTGATGTTTTGACTCTGGGAGATCATGTTTGGGACCAAAAAGATCTGGAAGAGTATTTAAACGAAAATCACAGCGTTATTCGTCCGGCCAATTTTCCACAAGGGGCCCCGGGCGTCGGTTGGTGTATTAAAGAAACAGCCGCTGGCATTAAGATTGGTGTTGTGAATTTATTGGGACGGGTTTTTATGCGGCACTTTGTGGAATGTCCTTTTAAGGCGCTGGAGACGATTGTCCAGGAAATCGCAAAGGAAACCCCAAATATTATTGTGGATTTCCATGCCGAGGCCACCAGCGAAAAGGTTGCGCTGGGTCATTTCATGAACGGTAAGGTTTCGGCGATTGTGGGGACGCATACTCATATTCAAACAGCTGACGAAAAGGTTCTCTCCGATGGGACGGCCTATATTACAGATCTGGGAATGTCCGGGCCCTATGACTCCGTTATCGGCCAGGATAAGGATATTATTATTGAACGCTTTGTAACAGCCTTGCCGAAACGGTTTTTTGTTGCCAAGGATGAGATTAAGCTTAATGGTGTCGTTATTGAGGTTGATGAGACCAGCGGAAAGTCTAAAAAAATTCAGCGTATTCAGGAAAATTTTGTGGTAAATTAAGTATTAATAGAATACCGCCAGAAAAAGCGACATTTGTGCTATACTGTTAAATAAAATTTTTAATCAAAGGAGGCTTTGAGTGAGTAAATGGGAAGGTCTTGACCGAAGAAAATTTCCGCGGGTAAATTATCCTTGTTTAGTTGTCCTCCGCAATGACAGTGAAGAAGCAGATGTTTTGTTAACGCACACAGAGAATATTGGTATCGGCGGTGTTTGTGTTATCCTTAAAAAAGATTTAAAGATGTTCACACCGGTTGAAGTTGAGCTGGACCTGCTTGATCTTGGCAATCATATCAAATGTAAGGGGAAAGTTGTCTGGAACGTAAAAAGAGGAAGCGACGTAAAGAAAAAGCCATTGTTTTATGATGTGGGTATAGAGTTTGAAACGCTTGATGACGGCGAGCAACAGCGCCTGGAAGAAATTGTCAAGCGATTGGTCAAAAGCAATCAAGGAACCCCCTACGCTTAAAATCAAACCGCACGTTTAATCACTAAAGAGAACCGGATCATGGTAAAAGTCAGATTTGCTCCAAGCCCGACGGGCTTTTTACATATTGGTGGGGCGCGGACGGCATTGTTTAATTGGATGTACGCCCGGGCCCAAAACGGAAAATTTGTTTTACGTATCGAAGATACCGATCAACAGCGTTCCAAAAAGGAATATGAGGAAGAAATTCTTCGTAGTATGAAATGGCTTGGCCTGGATTGGGATGAACTGCATTATCAAAGTCACCGCTTTGATCTTTATCGAGATATGGCACAGAAGCTGGTCGATGAGGGTAAGGCTTACAAAGACGGCGAGGCCATCCTTTTAAAGACGTTAAAAGACGATATTAAAATTTATGACCTTATCCGTGGGGAAATTAATTTTGACACGTCCAATTTTGTTGTTCGCGGCGAAGACGGGGGCGTTGAACTTGACGAACATAATCAGCCCAAATTAAAAGATGAAGTTCTTATCAAAGGCGACGGATCTCCGGACTATAACTTTTGTTGTGTGATTGATGATGCGCTTATGGAAATCAGTTGTGTTGTTCGTGGAGAGGACCATATTTCCAACACACCAAAACAGATTTTGATCTACAAAGCGCTTGGTTTTAAAATTCCAAAATTCGCCCACCTTCCACTTATTATGGCCGAGGACGGTACACGCATGTCTAAACGGATGGGCGCTGTTGCGGTTAGCGATTATAAAGAACAGGGTTTTCTTCCCGATGCGCTCGTTAATTATTTAATGCTGTTGGGTTGGTCACCGGGAAATAACCAGGAAATCGTTACGCTGCAACAGGCGATAAAAAATTTTTCCATTAAAAAGGTCAATAAGGCGGCTGCGGCGTTTTCGATGGAAAAGTTGCGGTGGATAAACGGCCAATACATTAAACAAACAGACACGGAAAAATTGACAGAGCTTTTGATTCCTTTTTTAGAGAAAGCTAACTATATTAATCAGGATTTTGATAGGCAGGGATTAAAAAGTATTGTAGAATTATTTAAAGTACGCTTATCCACGTTAACAGAATTTTTGGAGTGGACGGATTTTATTTTTCATGACAAGCTCCAGTTTGATCCTGAAGCAAAGGAAAAGCATCTTTCACAGGACCGGTCAAAAGAGTTTAATTTGCTGATAAACAATTTTAAGCAGGTTGAAAACTATGATGCGATTTCCTGTGAAGAGGCCTTCAAAAAGACGGTTGGTGAGTTAGGAATTAAACCCGGAGAACTTGTTCATCCTTTACGAGTGGCTTTAACAGGTAAGGCTATGGGGCCAAGCCTTTTTGATATTGTCGCTATTTTGGGAAAAGAGCGAACCATTGAAAGGCTGAACAGCGCCTTAAAAACCGATTCTTAGGGAGGTTCCATGAAGTACGCTTTTATTCTAGTCTTTGTCATAGGGATGTTTTTACAAGGATGTGCCACAGCCAAAGGGGCAGCGAGCGGTTTTAAAGAAGATTGGAAGACGATTGAAAAGGCTGATGAGTGGATGCAGGAAAATATGTGGTAATTTATCCCGGCGCAAAGATATAAAGGATATAAAAAATATTAGGCGAACCGTTTTAAAACGGTTCGCTTTTTTGTTGGAAAAGTTACACGTTTTCGGCTAAAACGAATCGAAATACTTTCCAGCCCAAATGGCCATCCCGCAGGATAAAGACCCACTCTTTATTGTCGGGGAGAACGCCTCCCGGGAGGAATTTAATGAGAACTTTGAACTCGGCATAACGTACGCCGTCTTTTTTGTAGGCCTTGTAATCGAGAATTTTGTAAGATTCAAGACTATAAATGGGAGGAGATTCGTCCCTGTTTTCCCATTGCTCGATAGCCCTCACCAGATTTTTGTTCGCCCAGTTGGAAAGGACAGTTTTAACGACCTTCATGGCAGCCCTTTTATGAAGATAAGGTTTTAGTCCGAACTGCAATAGGAGAACAAGGGCAACGCCTGAAGCGATAAGAATTGTTTTTAGATCGACTTTGGATGGATTGGACATAATCTATAAATAACATATCCCTTTGGGAGAAACAACAGGAATCCTGATATTTCATGCTGTTGTAATATTATTAATTTGTGTTATATATAATAAATATTATGCGTTCAAAAGTTGTGATACGAGTATATTTATTAATTTTTCTGGGACTATTCTGCCTTCTTTTGGGCGGATGTGACGCTGTTTATCGTTTTCTTGATGAAGAGGGGGCCGAAGAAAAAGAACTTATCGGAGAAGTCACGCCCTTTGAAAAAAATCCAACCGTAGAAGAGATTCAGCGGCTTCTAAAAATTTATGGTTACAGCCCCGGATCCGTCGACGGAGTTTTAGGGTTAAGAACCCGGGAGGCTATTGAGGAATTTCAAAAGGACAACGGCCTCGAACCCACCCGCTTTGCCGATGAGGAGACCTGGACAGCGCTGGTGCGTTTAAAAACACTGGGCTTAGTGACCGACGACGGTCTGAACATCGTTCTTATTCAACAGATCCTCATTGAAACCGGCTTTAATCCCGGAAAGGCCGATGGAAAAATGGGAGCCAAAACCGTAGAAGCCATTAAAGCCTTTCAAAAAAAGCACCAGCTTAAGCCGGATGGCAAGATCGGATATCGTACTCTCAACGCCTTATCCCAATATTTAGTCGTCACCTCGTAAAGTTTCGTACTATCCCGGCTTGCCTTTCCCCACGTTTTCCCGTATAATAAACAACCTGTCAGCTAAACTTCTTTAAAAATCTAATACTTATGTCAAATTCACACATCAAAGCGGTTATTTTCGATCTGGACGGAGTTATTACAAAAACAGCCCTTGTCCATTCAGCGGCTTGGAAAGCAATGTTTGACGAGTATCTTAAACTTCGCGAACAAAGAGATCAGGAGCCATTTCAAGAATTTTCCTATGAAAAAGACTATTTGCAGTATGTTGATGGCAAGCCGCGGTATAAAGGCGTTCAAAGCTTTTTAGAATCCCGGGGAATTCAAATTCCCTTTGGCGATCCCGACGACTCTCCCGACAAGGAAACCGTATGCGGTTTAGGAAATCGGAAAAATATTAAATTTCGGGATGTTTTGGAGGCAGACGGTGTTGAGGTTTATTCGGGAACATTGGCATTGATTAAAGATTTAAAGGTCCATGATATCCGTATTGGCGTCGCCTCATCCAGTAAAAATTGTCAATTCGTTTTAGAATCGGCTGAGTTGGAACATTTCTTTGAAACCCGTGTTGATGGCGTTGTCTCTCACGAGCTTGGGTTAAAGGGAAAGCCCGAAGGGGATATTTTTGTCAAAGCGGCCGAGAATCTTGACGTCGATCCGAAGGACTCTGTTGTTATAGAAGATGCCGTGTCCGGGGTCCAGGCGGGGATCAACGGAGGTTTTGGGCTGGTTGTCGGTGTTGCCAGAGAAGGCAATGCCGGTGAGTTAATGAAAAATGGCGCGCACATTGTTGTTGAAAATTTTGAGGGCGTTAAATTGAAGGAATTGAACGAATGGTTTGTCCAGATGAACAGCCAATAGATTTTTTTGAAAATATAAAAATTTTTGAAGAACAGTTTTGTAATAAAGAAATTTTTATTTTTCTCGATTATGATGGAACCCTCACACCTATTGTGGACACGCCGGATAAGGCTGTTATGCCGTCGGATACAAAGAAATTAGTAGAGACGCTTTCCGGCTTTTATAAGGTATCGATTGTTAGCGGACGGGCGACTGATGATGTTCGTCAAAAAGTAAATATCAAAGACTTGTTTTATGCCGGAAGTCATGGGTTCGAAATTGTCTACCCCGATGGAACCGTACAAGTTAACGAGGAAGCCAAGAAGATTTCCAGGACCATCAATGCTGCCTATGAAGAACTCTACCATCGATTGCGTGATGTAAAAGGGGCCCTGGTGGAGAATGTTAAATATACGATATCAACACATTATCGTTTAGTTTCGGACGAAGATTTTCCAAAAGTTGAACAGGCTGTTGATGAGACTTTACAACACCATCAAAACCTGCGCAAAACACACGGTAAGAGGGTGTTTGAGCTTCGTCCGGATATTGATTGGGACAAAGGAAAAGCTGTTGAGTGGATTTTAAACGTGTTAAATTTCGATCAAGAAAAACATGCGGCTGTTTATATCGGTGACGATACAACCGACGAAGATGCGTTTAAAGTTCTGGAAAGGCGTGGTGCGGGAATACGGGTTGTTGATGAACCGAAAGAATCTTACGCGCGGTATTCGGTCAAAGATACTGAAGCCGTTAAAGACGTCCTAAAATATTTTATCGATAAGAAATCATGAATAATACGTGGAAACTGAGCTATAACCGGTTTAACCCTGAAGAGGAAAGTTTAAGAGAAGCCCTTTGCACTTTGGGTAACGGTTACTTCGGTACACGTGGTGCCGCACCGGAAACAGCAGCGACAAAAGTACATTATCCCGGAACGTATATTTCCGGCGTTTACAACACCTTGCCGACCGAAATTGCCAGTCGAACGATTTATAACGAAGACTTTGTTAACTGCCCGAATTGGCTGATGGTCAACCACCGCATTGACGACGGGCCTTGGTTTAACCGTCTGGCCGTTAAAATTCTCAGCTGGAAAAAAGAACTGAATATGAAAAAGGGAATCCTCTCCCGCCGGCTTCGTTATCAGGACGAGCAGGGAAGGATTACGTTGGTGGAAAGCCATCGTGTCGTCAGTATGGCGCATCCGCACTGCGGGGCATTACGTTATTCGGTGGTTCCGCAAAATTACAACGGAAAAATTACCATTCGCAGTGGGATCGACGGATTGATCATTAATGCGGGAGTTGATCGTTATAAACAGTTGAGTTCAAAACATCTGGAGCCTTGCGCGCACGGATCATTTGGTAAAGACGGTATTTTTCTTCAAATGCGTACAACTCAGTCGAGAATTGAAATTACGGAGGCGCAAAGAACGATTGTCTATCGTGGCCATGAACGTATTCATCCTAACATGACGGTTATTGCCCACGGCCGGCAGAGAATTATGCACGAATTGACGCTGGACGTGAAACAGGGACAAAAATATTCGATTGAAAAATTGGTCAGTGTTTATACATCTCGCGATCACGGGGTAGCGAATAATTGTCAAATTGCCCAGGAGGAAGTTAACAAAATTGAAAATTTTGAAACGCTTTTTAAGGCACACCAGGCCAAGTGGAATGCGTTGTGGCGCAGGTTTGATATTGAGGTAGACGGCGATCCGTTTGTTCAACTCACGCTGCGGCTGCATACATTTCATCTTTTACAGTCGGCCTCCACTTATAACGAAGATATCGACGCCGGTATGCCGGTCCGCGGACTTCACGGGGAGGCGTATCGTGGACATATTTTTTGGGATGAATTATATGTTTTTCCTTTCTATAATTTAAGGGCGCCGGAAATTACACGGGCGCTTTTAATGTATCGTTACCGTCGGCTCGGAGCGGCGAAGGACCACGCCAAGCAGCATGGTTATCGTGGCGCTATGTATCCGTGGCAGACCGCCTCAACCGGGGAGGAAACAACACAGATTATTCACCTCAATCCTTTATCCGGTGTTTGGGGGCCGGACTATAGCGCGTTACAGCGCCACGTTTCTATCGCCGTCGCCTATAATGTGTGGACGTATTATGATACGACGGGCGACAAGGATTTTCTGGATCGTTACGGCGCGGAGATGATTTTGGAAATTGCCCACTTCTGGTCGAGCCTGGCCACCTACAACAAAAAAATAAAACGTTTCGAGATTGAAGGCGTTATGGGGCCTGACGAATTTCATGAAAAATATCCTGGTGCTAATAAGGGTGGTCTTAAAAATAACGCGTATACAAATGTGATGGTTGTCTGGCTTATCGACAGGGCTTTGCACATTATCAATAAGGGTTTGAAAGAAGAAGACAGAAAAGCTTTGCTGGCCAAGACAGGAATTTCGGATAAAGAAATTGAACGCTGGCAGGAGATTGTGCACAACATGGTGATTCCGATGGACAAAGACGGTTTAATCCATCAGTTTGAGGGATATATGGACTTGAAAGAACTGGATTGGGACGATTATCGGCAGAGGTACGACAATATTCATCGGATTGACCGTATTCTGAAGGCGGAAGGATTGTCACCGGACAGTTACAAAGTTTGTAAGCAGGCGGATACCTTGATGACCTTTTATGTCCTGCGGCCGGATGAGGTGAAGGAAATCTTTCAACGCCTGGGATATCCCTTTGATAAAAAGATTCTGAAAAAGAATTTTCAATACTACTATGATCGTTGTTCCCATGGATCAACCTTAAGTATGGTGGTCCATGCGTATATTGCCGGAACGCTGGGGATAAAAGAAAAAACTCTGGAATTTTTTAAAGAGGTGCTTAAGAGCGATCTTTATGATACTCAGGGGGGAACAACCCAGGAAGGTATTCATGCCGGTGTTATGGGAGGATCGCTGGATCTGTTCTTGCGGAATTTCGGCGGGGTTATGTTTAAAGACGGCCGTTTGGCGCTTAATCCGAAAATTCCGGAGGGGTGGAAACGCGTCAGTTTCAATATCCGCTATAAGAATGTCTGGTTTTTTATCGAGATTACCAAAGATCAACTGACCGTGAAGGCCGAATTGCTGGGAGACACCTCGTTTATGTCGGCAGCCAAGATCCCTGTGGTTATTAAAAATAAAACCTATCAGCTGATTCCCGGAAAACCGCACACAATTTCAACCCGCATGCTTTTTCTGATCTGAAAATAGATATGATTTTCATCGAAAGCCGGTATGAACTGTGCTATGATTTTTAAATAATTCGTAATAATCCAACATTCAGGTCATATGAAAATACACGAATATCAAGCTACAGAATTATTTAGAGCCGGGGGGCTTCCGGTTGTTCAGGGCCGTGTCGCGACGGAGGTTTATGAGGCCGTTATGATTGCGGAGGAAACAGGCTACCCGGTTGTATTAAAATCTCAGGTCCTCGTCGGGGGACGAGGAAAGGCCGGAGGAATACGGCTTGTTAAAAACAAGGAAGAGTTAGAAGACCATTTTGCCCAGCTCAAAAAACTCACCATCAAAGAGTATCCTGTCGAAAAAATTCTTGTTGTTAAAGCCATTGATATTAAAAAAGAATATTATGTGTCTGTAACGGTTGACCCCGCCAAAGGCGATGTTGTGCTAATCGCTTCCAGCGACGGTGGAGTTGAAATTGAGGAAACGGCCAAAACAAATCCGGACGCGATAAAAAAATATTATCTTAACGGTAAAAAAGATATTGATGAAGGATCGTGGAAGCCGTTTATTCAAAGTGTCTTTGACACACCGGAATTGCAGGCCGAAGGGACAAAGGTTTTTGGGGCCTTGTTAAAAGTGTTTTTTGATAATGATTGTTCACTGGCGGAAATCAACCCGCTGGTTATTGACGGCCAGGGAAAAATTTATGCGGCCGATGCAAAGATTAACTTTGATGATAATGCTTTGATGCGGCATGAAAATCTGGAATCATTACGCGATTTAAGATATGAAGATCCCGACGAACTTGAGGCTAAAGAAAAGAATTTAAGTTTCGTTAAATTGTCCGGAAATGTCGGGTGTATTGTCAACGGCGCTGGCTTGGCGATGGCAACAATGGACATTGTTAAATTGTCCGGTGGACAGCCGGCCAATTTTCTGGATGTCGGGGGAAGTTCCAATCCGGAAAAGGTATTAAATGCCCTTAAGATTATTTTGAGAAACAAAGATGTAAACGCGATCCTCATTAATATATTCGGCGGGATTACCCGTTGTGACGACATTGCCAACGGAATTATTGAAGCCATGGGCCAGTTGGAATTAAATGTTCCGTTGGTCGTGCGCTTAACCGGGACTAATGAAAAAGAAGCCAAAGAAATTTTGGCTAAACATGATATTACCACATTCTCAACCATGCGCGAAGCGGTTGATCGTGTTGTGGCCCTAAGCAAGAAGTAAGAGATAAGGAATAAGATTTAAGAACCAAGATACTAGATATAGGAGCGAGGCCGCACAATCTCATACCTCTTATATCTTATATCTTACATCTTAATTCTAAAAAAATATGAGTGTTCTTATAGACGAAAAAACAAAAGTTTTGGTACAGGGAATTACCGGACGTGACGGCTCTTTTCATGCCAAGCAAATGAAGGAATACGGTACACAAGTTGTGGCCGGTGTTACACCGGGAAAAGGCGGCCAGGATGTGGAAGGTATTCCTGTTTTTAACTCTGTTGCGGAGGCCAAGGATGCGACCGGCGCCGAAGCGGCGATCATCTATGTTCCTGCCAAGTTCGCCAAAGGCGCGATGCTGGAAGATATTAAGGCCGACATCCCGTTTATTATTTGTATTACAGAGGGTGTTCCTGTTTTGGATATGGTGGAAGTTAAAACGGCCTTAAAAGGAAAAAATATCCGTCTTGTCGGGCCAAATTGTCCGGGGGTCATTTCTCCGGGAAAAAGCAAAATGGGAATTATGCCGGGGCATATTCATAAGCCGGGTCCGATCGGGGTTGTTTCGCGCAGCGGAACATTAACATATGAGGTTGTTTATAATTTGACGTTAAATGGAATCGGACAAACAACTTGCGTGGGCCTCGGCGGAGACCCAATTATCGGAACCCGCTTTATCGACGTGTTGGAAATGTTTATGGCGGATGACGACACAAAAGGAATTGTTATGGTTGGTGAAATCGGCGGAGAAGATGAGCAACTGGCCGCGGAATATATCAAAAAGAATGTGACAAAACCAGTTGTCGGATTCATTGCCGGACGTACCGCACCACCCGGAAAGCGGATGGGACACGCCGGAGCGATTATTTCCGGAGGCGACAGCACGGCTGAGGCTAAGCGGGAAATTTTAAAAGACGCCGGTGTGGCCGTTGTGGATGTTCCCGACGAAATACCTGCTATTTTTAAAGAAAAATTGAAATTGTGATAGCCAGAAGCATTCCATGCCGAAAAAAAACGTTCTCAAAAATATTTTTGTATCCTCCATTCATCAAAATGCCGGAAAGACCACGATTTCGATCGGTCTTTTTCATGCCCTGAAACAACGTAAATTAAAAACGACATTCATGAAACCCGTCGGCCAGGAAGTTGTTGAGGTTGGCCAGGTGAAAACAGATAAAGATTCCTATCTGTTTAGCGCTGTTTTTAAAACCGGCCGAAATTTTAAGACAATGAACCCCATTACGATTGGCCGGGGTTATACCGAAAAATATATTGCGAAGCCGCATAGAGATAAAATCGGCCGGTCTATCAAACGGTCATTTAATCAGTTAACCAAAAACAAAGACGCCATTATCGTTGAAGGTACCGGACATGCCGGAGTCGGGGCGGTCATTGATTATTCCAATGCCGATGTGGCTAAATTACTCGGATCAAAGACTATCATCGTTTCTGAGGGCGGAATTGGAAAAAGTATTGATGAAATTATTCTCAACAAGGCCCTGTTTGATTTGCTGGGCGTTCCTGTTTTAGGGGTTGTGATTAACAAAGTCCGCATGGAAAAGTATGAAAAAATACAGCGGACATTAAGCAAAGGTCTGGCCCAGAAGGGGATAAGGCTTCTCGGCGTGATTCCCGCCGACCCTTTGCTGAGCTCTCCTACGGTCGATCAGATTAAAACGCGTCTTGGTCTTCAGCTGATGTCGGGTAAAGAGAGTGTTAACCGGCGTGTTAAACACGCCATTGTCGCGGCTATGGAGCCGCACAATATGATCCACTATCTGCAGGACGGGACCCTTGTTATTACGTCGGGGGACCGGGTGGACAACATTCTTTTGGCGGTCAGTTCTCATTTGGTCCGGGACGGGCGGAGTTTCCAGATTGCCGGGATTATCTTGACCGGTGATTTGAAACCGAACCCCGAAATTATCGACCTTTTGAAAAAAAGTAATATTCCCGTGTTGAACACGCAAAAAGATACCTACACCATAGCGGGCAGCATCGAGCATTTGATCTGTAAAATTCAAAAAACAGATAAAGATAAGATCGAGCAGGCCACCCGGCTTGTCCAAAAATATGTTGATGTTGACGCGATTCTGGAAAGTTTTTAACGCTTGCACCGAAATTTGAAGAAATCAAAAATTTCACATAATTTTTTATTGATTTATTGACAATGTGGTGATAATATGCGAGCTTATTCTTAAGTAATGTTTTCCATTTGTCACAACTAATTCTACAAATTACATATGGCTTCTTATCAAATCAAAAAGGGAAAAAATATTAAGCTGAAAGGCAAGGCTGAAAAAACGCTGGTCAGCCTTGATTTGCCGAAAACTGTTGCCCTTCAGCCAGTTGACTTTAGAGGAATCAAACCACGCCTGGCGGTAAAAGTTGACGACGAGGTTAAGGTTGGAACGCCTTTGATCACGGATAAAAATAATCCTGACATAAAATGTGTGTCTTCTGTCAGCGGAAAAGTCGTTGCGATTAACCGGGGTGAAAAACGTGTCTTGTTGGAAGTTGTGGTGGAAACAGACGGCCGGCAAGAGAAGGTGGTTTTTGATAATATTAATGAAAATGAGATTTCATCTTTAAATAAGGGTAAAGTTGTTTCCATGCTGAAGGATGGCGGTCTATGGCCGGTTATCCGTCAGCGTCCTTTCTCCAAAATTGCCAACTCGGAAGATAAACCAAAATCCTTGTTTGTGCATGCCATGAATACGGAACCGCTGGCCGCGGACATTGATTTTGTTTTGCAGGGTAAAGAAAAAGAATTTCAGGCGGGGCTGGACATCCTG
>JAGQKQ010000309.1 GCA_020430005.1 Candidatus Omnitrophota bacterium | reverse complement strand
GAGAATAAAACGGAACGTTATCACACTCGTTAATAATGCCCCGGCCATAACAAAAAGCAATGCCGGATTCCATTCTCCCGTAATATCAAGAAAAGCGATGACAACAGCCGGATTAATCATCTCGGATAAACACAAGCCGAAACCAAAAATAATACCGCATACTAAAGCTGTCAGATTTGCTTTCATCATGCGGCCCCTCCAAATATTTTAACAATCAGTACAGTGAGAATTCCCGCGGCCATAAAAATAACCGTTGCCACAATCGATCGTTTGGAAAACCGGGCGATGCCGCAAATGCCGTGACCACTGGTACATCCTCCGCCCAAGCGTGTCCCATAACCGACTAAAAGACCGGCGAGGATAATAATCGGATAAGGTTTATCCAGGACATAATCAGGCATATCAATCAAAATCTTGTAAACATAAACACCGCCGACTAGTCCGGCTAAATAAAAAAGACGCCACCAGGCTTTATCCTTGGTCAGCGTCCATATCCCTCCGAGAATACCACTGTTACCGGTAATCTTGCCGTTAAAATACAGCATAAGACTAACGGCCAGTCCGATCAGACATCCTCCCAAAAATGGATTAATCATTGTTGTCATTACCGTCCACCCCGGTTTTTTAACAATGCGGCGATATTATGGAATCCCTGATATTCCGCGATATCCGCGGGCGTGGCGCCATCAACAATCCGGATCGATGGATCCGCGCCATGATCCAATAACACCTTCACAACTTCCATATGTCCCCGCCCGGCGGCAACATATAACGGCGTCATTAAATCGACATCCCGCTTTTCTGTATCCGCCCCGTGCTTCAGAAGTTCTTTAACAATATCAAGATACCCTAAAGACGACGCGATATTCAACGCGGTATGTCCATGCTGATTCGTTTCATTAACATCAACACCTTGTTCCAGAATCAATTTCAAATTGGTCAGATTATTATACTGCGCCGCCCCACCAAGCGTGGTTGAAGTTATTCCGTTGGGCGTTGTAATTGTGAATGAGGTGAAGGCCATGCCATGTCCATGTTATCTAATCATTGTCTTAACTATCGCGGCACCGATAAGTATAATACCAAACGCGCAGACAACGCTGGCGCCTGTCGGCAAATCAAACCAGTACGATATAGTAATACCAATTATACTGCCTATGGTGCCGATCGTCCATCCCAATAATAATCTTGTTTTAATATGATCTGATAAGATCATCGCGCATACCGCAGGAATTACCAAAAACGAAAATACCAGCAAAACACCAGCCAGTTTAACAGAGCTCGTGACGACCAACCCGAATGTTATATAAAAGAAAAAATCCCATTTCCTAACCCGCACCCCTTTTTGAAAGGCTTCTTTGGCGTTATCCGAAATCAAATAAAATTGATGACGAAAAATAAAATGAATCGCCCCAACGACTGAATAAATAACAAAAATCTTCATCAGTTCGGCCGGTCGCACAAGTAGAATATTACCGATCAAAGACTGCCGAATATGTTCGGTTCCCTCTCCGGAAAAACTGAGAATAATCAGCATCAAACTCGCCGCCACGACATAAATAATTCCAATAATAGCTTCTTGTGGTATTTTTTGTTCTTTAAACCTTGTCGCCGCGAAAATGGCCGCGCCAATAACTGTAAATGTTAAAGAAAACCAGTAGCCTTGCGCGCTGTCAATTTCATATCCCAACAGTAATCCGACACTGGCTCCAAGCACAGCAATTTGTGCCAAAGCCAAATCCACAAAAATGACCTGACGCTTAATGACATGCATTCCTAAATACGCATGAATTCCCGTCAATACAAGACACGCCAAAAATGGTAGCCACATTATTTGAATAAAATCTGCCATCATAGCCCCCTCGGAATATTGTTTGTGAGCCGCGCAGAAAATAACCACGCGGCTCACAAAACCAATGTTATGTTTTATTAAACCCCTGCACCAATTTTTCAACAATGATATCA
>JAGQKQ010000308.1 GCA_020430005.1 Candidatus Omnitrophota bacterium | reverse complement strand
CTCTTCTGAACATGTTTTAGAGCTTCTCGAAACAACCGGGGTTAGCGCGGCATCGTGCGCGTCTCTTTTTCATTATGATCTATCCAGCATAGACGGGCTTAAGAATTATCTCGGCCAAAAAAATGTTCCGGTGAGGAAAAATGAATATAGTTATCATTGATTACGGTTTGTGCAATTTGCGCAGTGTTCATAATGCCCTTAAAACATTGAAAGTCGAGTCCAGGGTTAGCAGTGATCCAGCGGATTTAATAGACGCCGATGCGGTTATTCTTCCCGGCGTAGGGGCTTTTGAAAAGGGAATGCAGGGACTTCAAGAAAAAGGTTTTATTGAACCCATAAAAAAATTTGTTGAGACAGGTCGTCCTTTCTTAGGAATTTGTTTGGGTATGCAAATGCTAATGAGTAAAAGTTATGAGTTTGGAGAGTTTAATGGTTTGAATTTAATAGAGGGAGAAGTTCGCCCATTTAAAAACACTATTACTGATGAAAAATATGATTTTAAAGTTCCGCATATCGGGTGGAATAATCTTTTAGCCGGAGAAAATCCCTGGAATAATATTTTGTTGGATGATATTGCTGATTCGCAGGAAGTCTATTTTGTTCACTCTTACTTTGTCGCTCCTAAGAATCAGGAAAATGTTCTTTCCCGGACAAGCTACGCAAATCAGGATTTTTGTTCAACCGTAGCTAAAGAAAATATTTTTGGGTGCCAATATCATCCGGAAAAAAGTTCGGATGTCGGTTTAAAAATTCTTAACAATTTTGTGAGGATGGCGCAAAATGAACACGGATCTAAAAAATAAAACGGAATTAGAAGTAAGATACGGACTACCCCGTAAGGTTAAGTTCTGCCGCAAATGCTGCATTACAAATCAAAGGCCTGATTCAAAAAATGAATTGGTTCATAACAAAGATACACAAAATACAACGATTGATTTTTCTGAAGATGGTATTTGCGCGGCCTGCCGCAATAAGGAAAAGCAGCATCAGGGAGTGAATTGGCAGGAGCGCGAAAAAGAGCTTATGGATCTATGTGACCGTTTCCGCCGGACAGACGGTGAATATGACTGTATCGTTCCGGGAAGTGGAGGTAAGGATAGTGTTTATGCCTCATGGATGCTTAAATATAAATATAACATGCACCCTTTGACGATTACCTGGGCGCCCCATATGTACACCGATATCGGGTGGCAAAATTTTCAGCGCTGGATCCATGATGGAGGTTTTGATAATTATCTTTTTACGCCTAACGGGAAAACCCATCGGCTATTAACCCGTTTGGCAACGCTTAATCTTTTACACCCTTTTCAGCCTTTTATTATCGGGCAGAAAATCTTTGTCACAAAAATGTGTGCCCAATTTAATATTCCTTTGGCGTTTTATGGTGAAATGCCGGGTGAATACGGTTTAACGGGAAGTCAGGAAAAGAAATTTGGCGAAAGCGAGAATTCCGGACATAGCATGAAATTTACGGATGGACTGGATTTATCAAAAATTTATTTAGGGGGCGAATCTGCGGCCGAAATTATAGATAAATATAATGTGGATAAAAGTGATTTATCGCCATATATTCCTGCAGATTATAATTTGATTCAAGAAAAAAAGATTGAAATCCACTATTTAGGTTACTATTTGAAGTGGGATCCACAAGAATGTTATTATTTTGCAGTAGATAAAACTGGTTTTCAAGCTAACCCTGTTCGTACAGAAGGCACTTATTCCAAATATGTTAGTCTGGATGATAAGATTGATGGATTTAATTATTATACCGGCTTTATCAAGTTTGGAATGGGACGGGCTATGCAAGACGCGGCTCAGGAAGTTCGCAATAAGAAAATTGAAACAGATGAAGCTAAAGCGTTAATTAAGAAATTTGATGGTGAGTTTCCACAGAGATACTATTCGGAATTCCTTGAATATGTCGGCTTAAAAGATGAAGAATTTAAGGATCTGTGTGATCAGTTCC
>JAGQKQ010000307.1 GCA_020430005.1 Candidatus Omnitrophota bacterium | reverse complement strand
AACCGCTCCTTCAATCGCGTTCTGCAGCTCCCGGATATTTCCCGGCCATGCATAATCCTGAAACAATGCCATAACCTCTGGAGACACCCCTTCAATTTTTTTATTATTTTTCCGGGCACATTCCGTTACAAAAAACGCCACCAAACCTTCTAAATCCTCTTTCCGCTCTCTAAGCGGCGGCATTTTGATATTAATGACATTAATCCGGTAATACAAATCCTCCCGAAACTCACCGTCTTCAATTAACTCTAAAAGATCTTTATTGGTGGCCACAATAACCCGCGCATGCGCCTTTAAGGTTTTATTGTCCCCCACCCGTTCAAAAACGCCATCCTGCAAAACGCGCAGCAACTTAACCTGCAACTCCGGAGAAAAGGTATCAATCTCATCCAGAAAAATTGTCCCGCCGTCTGCGTATTCAAATCGCCCCTCTTTATCTTTGATGGCCCCGGTAAAGGCCCCCTTAACGTGTCCGAATAATTCACTTTCTAAAAGGGTTTCTGACAAAGCCCCGCAGCTGACCTCAATAAAACGTTTATCTTTTCGTGTCTTATCCGACTGATGAATCGCCTTGGCGACCATCCCCTTTCCCGTACCGCTTTCTCCCGTAATTAATATCGTTGCATTACTGTCGGCGACACATTGAACGGTATGATAGATTTTACGTATTCTTTCGCTGGATCCGATCATTCCGGCAAAAGACGCTGGCCGTTCTTTTTTCAACTCTTCTTTAAGAGCTTGATTCTCAGATAAAATACTTTTCTTATCAACAATATTACGAATTAGAATTTTAATTTCTTCATCATTAATGGGTTTCGTAATATATTCAAAGGCGCCTTCTTTCATCGCCTCGACTGCCGTTTCAACACACCCATATCCGGTGATCAAAATAAATTCGACCGTCGGATACTTTTCCTTCGACCATTTTAGAAGCTCAACACCACTTAGCTTCGGCAGTTTTAAATCTGTTACAACCACATCAATACTTTGCTGCGCGATGATTTCTTGCGCCTCTTCCGCTGAAGCGGCCATTTGAACTTTGTAACCGTCAATCCGCAAAATCTCACATAAAGATTGGCGGATAAGCGGCTCATCATCAACAACCAGAATTCTGAAATTTTTTAAATTGGATGACATGTTTAAACTCCATCAGCGGGTATCTGGACAATAAACGATGTCCCGTTTTCCCGCGAGCTTTCCACATTAATTTTGCCGTTGTAATTCTTTATAATCTCCCCGACAATCGTCAAACCCAACCCGCATCCTTTATCGATATCTTTCGTCGTATAAAACGGCTCAAAAATACTGTCCGCTTTTTCCGATGGAATACCACAACCGGTATCTGAAATCTTCAAAATTAAAAACCCATCGAAATACTTCGCATGAACACTGATTTTTCCGCCCTGATCAATCGCGTCAATCGCATTACGGACAAGATTACCGATCACCAACTCTAAACCAAAATCAAGAATTTCGGGAATACCTTCTTCAAGATTCTTTTCAACAGCAATTCCCTTATGATCAAAATCCGTTTGCCGCGCCGACAAAATCCTGTCCACAGCATTGTAAACATTAATTTTTTTCGTACTCAACTTTTCGTTACGTGAACAGGCCAATAAATTACGCACAATGTTTGCCATCCGGTCCAGCCCCTGCTTGATCTCCAGAAGATAACCCTGCACAACCTCATCATTCTTTGTCTTCTCCAGACACAGGTTTGTATACCGCATAACACCATCCAGCGGATTATTAAATTCATGCGCAATGCCACCGGCCAGCTTTCCCAATGTTGCCAGCTTTTCCTTCAAAACAATCTGCTTCTTAAGGTAAGCCGCCTCCTGATCGCTTTTACCCAATTGGTGTTTTAAGCTTTCTGCCTCCTGAATAACCGTATTAAACTTTTCATAAAGAAGAATCCGTTGATAGTTCAGGGCGATCTGGCTGGCCAAGAAATCCAGAAGCTCCGTTTCTTCCTTATCAAATTGAAGACC
>JAGQKQ010000306.1 GCA_020430005.1 Candidatus Omnitrophota bacterium | reverse complement strand
AATCAGAGCAAATCGTTCAGTAATTTCTTTCCGGGAATCGCCGGTCTTTGGGGTGTCCCGATGTGGGTGTTTTATGTGAATCGCGGCCAGTGTGTGGCCAGTTTTGGTATTCAGTCCAAAGATAAGGCTATTATGGAATTTCAGCCGGCCAATAAATCCTACCGCGCCGCCGCCTTACAAGGATTCCGCACATTTATTAAATTAAAACGAGGACGAAAAGTCGCGTACTGGGAGCCGTTTCAGAATAATCTGTTGGGAACGGATTTCAAAAAAGACGTGAAGATGTCGATTACCGCCCATGATCTGACACTGGAAGAGAAGAATGAAGATTTGGGATTGGTGGTAAAGGTTAATTATTTTACACTTCCGGACGAGCCTTTTGCGGCACTAGTTCGAAAAGTTTCGGTTAAGAATATCGGTACAGAAAAGTGTGATGTGGAAATTGTTGACGGACTTCCGTTAATTGTCCCCTACGGATTAAGCGACTGGATTAATAAAAATATGTCCCGCACGGTTGAAGCCTGGGTTAAAGTCCGTAATCTGGAAAACAAGGCGCCCTATTATCAATTGAATGTGGAAGTAGCCGATACACCGCGGGTGACCCATATTAAGGAAGGAAACTTTTATTTTGCTTTTGATCCGGCTTCGAAAAGCCAGGAGCCTCTTCCGGCTATTGTTGAGGCGGAGAAAGTCTTTGGGCAGGCGTTTGACTTTACGGCACCGGAAGCGTTTTTAAACGACGGGTATGATGCGGGCACAGCGCAAAAAACCGATAATAAAATGCCTTCGGCCATGACGTATTGTTCGGCAGGTTTGGCGAAAGGGAAGACACAGGACATTGTTTCGGTAACCGGTTACGCGCGGGAAGTAAAACAACTGAATGAAATCGTCGAACAAATGATGAAAAAAGGTTTTGTGGAAGAAAAGGCGCAATTGAATCAGGATATCATCGATGATATTAAAAATTATGCGCTAACCAAAAGTTCTTCGGAAGAATTTAACCGGTACGCGGGACACACGTTCCTGGATAATATTTTAAGAGGGGGGCTGCCGGTTTCTCTGAAAACGGGAGAAGGAAATATCGCGTTTAATGTCTACAGCCGCAAGCATGGTGATTTGGAGCGCGACTACAATCATTTCGTGGTGGCGCCGACATTTTATTCCCAGGGAAACGGAAATTACCGGGACGTTAATCAGAACCGACGTAATGATGTCTGGTTCAATAGTGATGTGAATGACGGGCATTTGGTCAGCTTTCTTAACTTGAGTCAGGCCGACGGATATAATCCGCTGGTTGTTAAAGGAACGTCATTTACAGGTAAGGATAAAGCCGGTATTAAAAATATTCTGGAAGAAGCCTTTAATGTGGAAGACCGGGCCAGGGTTCAAACGGTTATCAATAAAGGTTTTCTCCCCGGAGAATTATTGGATTATATTTCCCGTGAGAATATGACTCCGAATATCCACCCGCGGGATTTCTTGGGACGTCTCCTGGAAAAATGTCAAAAGCAGGAGTTGGCCGATCATGGGGAAGGATTCTGGAGCGACCATTGGGCGTATAATCTGGATCTGATTGAAAGTTATCTGGCTGTTTATCCCGAGCAGCTTAAGCGGTTGTTAATCGATACCCGTGATTTCTATTTTTATCTTAATTCTCATTATGTTCTTCCGCGCGATCAACGGTATATTTTGACCGATGTCGGTGTGCGCCAATATGAATCCGTAAACGAAGATGAAAAGACTATCCAATCGCAGGCCAAGGATTATAAACTCCGTGGAAAAAATGGAGAGGGTGCTGTTTATCAGACGCATTTGACTTGTAAGTTGTTATGTCTTATCGCCAATAAAGTGGCGACACTGGATCCTAGCGGTATCGGTGTAGAAATGGAAGCGGATAAACCGAACTGGTATGACGCGCTAAACGGATTACCTGGACTTTTAGGATCGTCTATCTCTGAAACGTTTGAAGTCAAACGATTCGCCCAATTCCTGCTGGAGAGTTTAAAACAAATCGGTTTAAAAG
>JAGQKQ010000305.1 GCA_020430005.1 Candidatus Omnitrophota bacterium | reverse complement strand
GTATTAAAAAATGGGGAATAAAACATATTGGCATGATTAACCAGGAACATATCGAGGTCACCATCTTTGTCATAATCAAAAAAATAAGATTGGGAAGAAAAGGTGCCTACTGCATCCAGTCCATACTCTTTGGCCCTATCGGTAAAGGCAGGTAATGCTCCATCTTCTGCTCCATTATTAATAAAAAGTTGGTTGGCCCGTTCCGGCCTATCTTTCTGTACGGGTGAACCGATCCCCTCATTTTCTACATTACCGGAGTAACATACATAGATATCCAGCCAGCCGTCGCCGTTAATGTCAACCATGGAAACGCCTGTTTTCCAGTCTCCGGTTCTCCCGGAGAGATTCATTTGATCGGTTACATCTTCAAATTTCCAGTCTCCTTTGTTGAGGTATAACTTGTTTGAAACTGAATTTCCGGCAAAATAGATGTCCGAAAGGCCATCATTATTCACATCTCCTAAAGCTACGCCGGCGCCATTGTACATATATTGATAGGTCATGATGTTGTTCGCCTCGGTCTCGACGATATCATTGCTGAATTCAATACCCGTTTTCCCGGAAGGCATTAAAGTGAACAAGGAACTTTCTTTCTCTCTACATCCGGCGATCAGGATATTCAGAATAAGGAGATAAATAATTAATCTAACCATAGTGAGTGAAGTTTCAGACAAGTCAATAATTGATCACAAAGAGTCTACTTCGATCTTAGCATCTCCGGGCTTAGGGCCATAAGCAGCTTTGTACTCTGACGGAGTCATGTCAAATTGCTCTTTAAAACATTTTCGGAAGTACTTTAAGTCGGAAAAATTAAGCGCAAATGCAATTTCGGTAACCGTCAGGTCCTCAGAAAGTAAAAGCTGAGCGGCTCGTTTTATTCTGATCTTTTTGATAAATATTTGAATAGACACACCTGTCAGCGACTTTATTTTTCTGTAAAGGGCGCTCTGGCTCATTCCCAGCTCTTTACAGAGCATTGGAATGTCAAACTCTGATTGTTCCAACATCCTCAGGATGACAGATTCTGCATTTAACACAAATTCCGCTTCGCGGGTATTCTGGTCGCTTTGCGGATCGATTAAGTCATTCGCTTCATACCGAAGTTCAAGCATTTCCCTGCTCTTCAGTAAATTATCTACTCTGGCGATCAAGATCTCGGAAGCGAAAGGTTTGGTAATATAATCATCGGCGCCAATCTTGTAACCGGCGATCTTATCCTCTTTGGAACCTTTTGCTGTGAGCATGATCACCGGTATGTGGCTGGTTGATATGGTCGTTTTTATTTTCTCGCAAAGTTCAAAACCGTCCATTCCAGGCATCATCATATCCGAAATGATAATGTCAGGAGTATGGTTTACGGCCAGCTCGTAGGCATCACTTCCGTTATCGGCGGTTAACACTTTAAACTCTTTGTCAAATAAGGTTTTTACATAAGCAGTGATATCTTTATTATCATCTACGACCAAAAGCAATTTTTCATTGTCCTTTATTTCAATGGAATTTTCATCTATGGAGTTGAGGTCGTTTAGATGGATCAGGCCCATTTCACTTTGATCGACATGGATGTAGCGAACATAATCCTTCTGGCCGAATTTCTCCTTTCCTTTAGGGATGTTTACCAGGATCTTTGTGCCTTTACCTTCCTGGCTTTCCATTTTTATGGCGCCCATGTGAAGCTCCACTATATTTTTGCAAAGCGTTAAACCAATGCCCGTTCCTCCTGAGCTATAAGAATTACTGGCTTGAAAGAATGGAGAAAAAATATCCTTCAATTCATCGGATTTAATGCCGACTCCTTCGTCTTTTACCTCGATAACCAGGTCGGGCCCATGTTCATATACTCCAAAATTCACGGTTTTGCCTTTCGGGGTAAACTTGAAGGCATTGGACAGCAGGTTGTCGATCACGATCTGCATTTTCTCCAGGTCTACCCAGGCTTCGAGTTCATTTTGGCAATAAAAGCCGAATTTGACCTCTTTCTCTTTTGCCAGATAACTAAAACTTTCCGCCTCCTCCTGTGCCAATA